>CAIRYF010000073.1 GCA_903882725.1 uncultured Simplicispira sp. | reverse complement strand
GATATTTTTGTCGATACACGCAGCATTGTCGAACCCGCCGGCGCGCTGGCCGTGGCCGCCATCAAGCAATACGTGGCCAAAAACAAGACCCAGGGCGAAACCTACGCCGCGATTTTGTGCGGTGCCAACATGAACTTTGACCGCCTGCGCTTTGTCGCCGAGCGCGCCGAAGTCGGCGAAGAGCGCGAGGCGCTGCTGGCCGTCAGCCTGCCCGAGGCGCGCGGCAGCTTTCGGCGCTTTTGTGAAGTCATCGGCACCCTGCCGGGCGGCCCGCGCAACGTCACCGAGTTCAACTACCGCATCAGCGACGCCGCGCGCGCGCACGTGTTTGTGGGCCTGACGACGCACGGCAAGGGCGAGTCGGCGCACATCACCCAAACCTTCAACCAACACGGCTTTGACGCGCTGGACCTGACGCACGACGACTTGGCCAAAGAGCACCTGCGCCACCTGGTCGGCGGCCCTTCGGCGCTGGCGCAGAACGAGCGGCTGCTGCGCTTTGTCTTTCCCGAGCGCCCCGGCGCGCTGCTCAAATTTTTGAGCCTGATGCAGCCGAGCTGGAACATCTCGCTGTTTCACTACCGCAACCAAGGCGCGGACTATGGCCGCATCTTGGTGGGCATTCAGGTGCCCGCCGGTGACGCGGCGGCGTTTGACGCCTTCTTGGCCACGCTGGGCTACCCCTATGTCGAAGAGACGCTGAACCCGGCTTATCGGCTATTTTTGCAAAATAACAGCCAAAACGGCATCTAGCCCTTTATTTACCTGCGGTGTTAGCTCTCATTTTTGCTATTTTTTAAGCGGACTGACCATGCAAACCGTGCGCCATTACCTGCTAGCGGTGCAGTTTTTTACGCGCCTGCCCGTCACCGGACGGCTGGCCGATTGGGTGGGCTACAGCCCGGCGATGCTGCGCGCCAGTGCGGCGCATTTTCCGGGCGTGGGTTGGCTGGTGGCGGCGCTGGCGGCGGGCGTGTATGCGCTGCTGCACTGGGGATTGGGTGGGCAGTCGTCTACGCCGTTTGCACCGTTCGCGCCGCTGGTGGCTGCCGTGTTTTGCACCATTGCCACGGTGCTGATGACCGGCGGGTTTCACGAGGACGGCTTGGCCGACGTCACCGACGGCTTGGGCGGCAGCTGCGAGCGCACGCGGGCGCTGGAGATCATGAAAGACTCGCGCATTGGCGCTTTTGGCGCACTGGCGCTGGTGCTGGTGCTGCTGGCCAAGGTCAGCCTGCTGGCGCTCTTGGGCGCGCACAGCCTGAGCGCAGCGCTGTGCGCGCTGCTGGGCGGCCATGTGCTGTCGCGCTGGTGGCCGCTGTGGCTGGTGCGAACCTTGCCACACGTGGGCGACAGCGCCACCTCCAAAAGCAAACCGCTGGCCGACCACATCAGCGCCGGGGCACTGGTGGCGGCAGGTTTATGGTGTTTTGTGCCTCTAGCCCTTGTGTGGCAAGCGCAAGCAGCTCTTTTTTTAATAGCGGCTGCACTGTGCAGCGCACTGGGCGCAGTACACATGGCGCGGCGCTTTGCCCGGCGGCTGCAAGGCTTTACCGGCGACTGCTTGGGCGCGGTGCAGCAGGTCAGTGAAGTGGGGTTTTATCTGGGCGCAGCACTGGCCTTGGGGCCGTTGGCGCGTTGGGTGGCGCTGTGATGCTGCAACGCAGCAAGGCTGCAATGCGGTGACAGCCACATCACCGGGCGGACGTTTATGGCTGGCGCGCCACGCGCAGCCGCTGGTAGCGCCGGGCGTGTGCTACGGCGCGCTGGACTTGAACGCCGATCCCGCCGCCACGGCGCGCAGCGCCCAGCGCTTGGCGGCTGCGCTGCCGCAGCGCCTGAGCGTGTGGCACTCGCCGCTACAAAGATGTGAGCTGTTAGCGCAGGCACTGATTGGGCTGCGACCCGATTTGACTCTTAAAGCAGCCGCAGAGCTGGTGGAATTTAACTTTGGCCGTTGGGAAGGCCGCGCCTGGGACGCCATTGCCCGCGCCGACATCGACGCTTGGACGGCGCAGTTTGCCGACTGTCGCCCCGGCGGCGGTGATAACTTGCAGGAAATGCTGGCGCGCGTCGCCAGCGCCTTGCGCGTGGCACAGCAAGAATGCGCTGAAGGAACCGAGGTTTTGTGGATCACCCACGCTGGCGTGGCGCGCTGCGTGCAATGGCTGTTGCACGCCGCACCCCATGCTTTGCCGCGCGCCGACCAATGGCCGCGCAGCGCACCGGGCTACGGCGAGTGGGTGTGTTTTGCCCTGCCGCCGCCGGTCTAAACGACCTGCTTAATCGTTGCTGCCGCCACCAATGCCCAGCAGCATC
Organism: uncultured Simplicispira sp.; assembly: GCA_903882725.1. Lineage (GTDB taxonomy): Bacteria > Pseudomonadota > Gammaproteobacteria > Burkholderiales > Burkholderiaceae_C > Simplicispira. Next base: position 13,828 of record CAIRYF010000073.1, on the reverse strand, counting down.
AACAGCGCTTGAAAGACGTTAAACAGACTCAGGTAAACGCCCAGCGTGGCGGTGATGTAGTTGGTCTCTAGGCCGTCTTTGACGCGCTTCAAGTCGTGCAGGATGAAGGCGGTAAACACAGCTATCGTCAGCACGGCCAGCGTGATCATCAACGCGCCAGACTGCATAAAGATGTTGGCAATGCCCGCCACCATGATCAAGAGCGCACCGACAAACAGCCATTTGCCCATGCCCGACAGGTCGCGCTTGATGACCGACGACAGGCTGGCCATGCCCAGAAAAATCACACCAGTGCCCGCAAAGGCCGTCATGATCAGCCCGGCACCATTGGCTTGGCCCAGCACGCTGCCAACCAAGCGCGACAGCATCAGCCCCATAAAGAAAGTAAAGGCCAACAGCACAGCCACGCCAGCGGCGGAGTCTTTGGTCTTTTCGATGGCGTACATAAAGCCAAACGCACCGCCCAAAAATACCATCGCGCCAATGCCGGGCGACAGCGCGCGGGTCAGGCCGGTGGCCACGCCCAGCCAAGCGCCCAGCACCGTGGGCACCATCGACAGCGCCAGCAGCCAATAGGTGTTGCGCAGCACTTGGTTGCGCTCGGCGCTGGTGGTGGCGCTGGTGTCAAACACGCCGTAAGTAGGAAGGTGTTTGTTCATAATTTCTCTCCTGTTTTCTGGGTTTATTTGATGGCTGCGCGGGCAGCTTCAGCCTTGGCTTTGGCTTCATCGGCCTTGGCTTGCAGCTCTTTGGCCTCTTTTTCAGCAGCGGCGGCAGCTTCTTTGGCCTTGGCGGCTTCTGCCTCTTTGGCTTTGACAGCTTCTGCCTCTTTGTCGCTCGACAGACCACCGGCCAGCGCATTGCCAGCCACCGTACCGACCACGCCACCGACCACCGCTGCACCCATGATGCCCATCAAACCCGGGCCAGCTGCAGCAGGAGCAGCAGCGGCGGCGGCTGGCACACCAGCTGGGGCCGCCGCCGCAACAGGAGCGACAGGAGCAGTCGGCGCTACAGGTGCTACAGGCGCAGCAGCGGGCTTGGCGGCAGCAGGCGGTGCAGGCGCTGGGGCTTTTTGCAGATTCACCGGTGCCGGTTTACTGCCAAAGCGCTTGGCGTGTGCCATGGAGGGCGCTATCAACGAGGCGATGGTCAAAGCAATCACCGCAGCAGCATTGGCACGAAAAGAAGCAGTTTTACGCATGGGAATATCCTAAAAAATAAAAAACAGGGACGCTGTTGGCGTGCAGGCCCATAACGTAAGGCCAACACCATATCGAAAAAAGCAGAAAATATATGAATCTAATTCCTGCAAAAACTGACTATGACCTTGGCCTTCAACCACCGCCATCTGTATTACTTCTGGGTTGTTGCCAAAGAAGGCAGCATGACGCGCGCTGCCCAGCGGCTGGACATGGCGGTGCAAACCGTCAGCGCGCAGGTGCGCGAGTTAGAGCGCGACTTGGGTTGCCAGCTGCTGCGCCCAGCTGGGCGCGGGCTGGCGCTGACCGAAGCTGGCGTGGTGGCGCTGCAGCAGGCCGAACAAATTTTTCAGCTCTCGCAAGCGCTGCCCGAGCAGGTGCTGGCCACCGTGCAAGCGCCTTCGGTGCGGCTGGCCGTTGGCATTGCCGATGGTCTGCCCAAACTGGAGGTGCAGCGCCTGCTGCAGCCGGTGCTGGCGGTGCCGCACTTGCGTTTGGTGTGCGACGACGGCGAAATGACAGATTTGTTGGCCGACTTGGTATTACACAAATTTGACGTGGTGCTCACCGACCACTCCGCACCGCCCAACTTGCAGCTCAAGGTACACAGCCATTCGCTGGGCACGTCAGACATCGGCTGGTACGGCAGCGCCAACTGGTGGGCGCTGGCGCAGGCGGATTTTCCGGCGTCACTGCAACAAGTGCCGCTGCTGCTTCCCACCACACACTCGGTGGTGCGCGCTCAGTTAGAGCGCTGGTTGAGCCACAAAGGCTTGCGCCCGCGCGTGGTGGCCGAAATTGAAGACAGCGCATTGCTAGAGACTTTTGGCAGCACCGGACTGGGGATTTTTCCGGCAGCGCTGGCGGCGCAAGACGCCTTGTTCAAACGCAGCCAAGTGCAGCTGATTGGCGCCTGCGAGGGCGTGCAAGAGCACTACTACGCCATCAGCACCGAGCGCAAGGTGATGCACCCATTGGTGCAGCAAATACTGCTGCCAGCGCGGCACTGAACGCAGCGCTAGAATCGCGCCTCCATGCTGCGCAGCCTGCTCATTTTTGTTGCTTTTTACAGGGCCGCGCACTGCGGCAAAAAATCATGGAATTTCTTTCCGACCCCAATGTCTGGATCGCTTTTGCGATGCTGACCGCCCTTGAAATCGTCTTGGGCATTGACAACATTATTTTCATTTCCATCTTGGTCGGTCGCTTGCCGCCTGAGATGCGCGACAAGGCCCGCCGCCTCGGGCTGGGCTTTGCGCTGTTCTCGCGCTTGGCGCTGCTGTTTGCCCTCAGCTGGATCATGGGCTTGACCGCTGACTTGTTCGTCGTAGCCGACATGGGCATCAGCGGGCGCGACTTGGTTTTGCTGTTTGGCGGGCTGTTTTTGCTCTACAAAGCGACGCACGAAATTTTCATGGAAGTCGAAGCGCGCGAAGAAAAAGCGCCAACGGCCACCGACACACAGGTCTTAAAAGCCTCGGGCAGCCGGATGTTTTGGATGGTGATCGGCCAAATCGCCGTGATCGATATTGTGTTTTCGCTCGACTCGGTGATCACTGCCGTCGGCATGGTCGATTCCATCGGCGTCATGATTGCGGCGGTGGTGACTTCCGTGGGCGTGATGCTGATTGCCGCGCGACCGATTGGCGAATTCGTCGATCGCCATGCCTCGGTCAAAGTGCTGGCGCTGGCGTTTTTGGTGATGGTGGGCATGGCGCTGACCGCCGAGGCTTTTGACCAAGAAATCCCCAAGGGCTATATCTACGCAGCAATGGTGTTCTCGCTGGCGGTCGAAGCCCTGAACATCCGCGCCCGCGCCAAAAGGCAGCTCAAACAGCACCCACTGCAGGCCGAGCACTGAGCTGTTGCCGTGAGCACTTACCGGCGCGCTGGCACGTCCAGCGTCACCAGCGTCGGGCTGCGCAGCGCAGCGCCCAAACGTGCTTGGCGCGGGCCAACGCTTTGCAGCACCAAGCCAGCATCGACCTGGGCACCCACCCGGTAGGGTTTGGCAGGGCGGCTATCGACCGCGATCAACGCGGCCCCAGCACCGCTGCTGCGCCCGGCCAGCACGCCGACCAAAGCAAAGCGGCTGGCCACCGAGGCCGCAGGCGCTGCCAGCGGCGCTTGTGCATCCACAGCACCCAGCAAACGCGCCAGCGCTTGGGCGTCGGGCGCGGGCAGGGCAGGGGCCACGGCAGCCAGCGGCACGCCTTGGGCCGGGGCGGATAAACGCAGTCCCCAATAGACGACACTGCCCCCGGCCAAGAGCCAAAGCACCAAGGTCGCCAAGCGCACCGCCCAGTTGTTGTCTGTGTTTGTCACCATCGCAGGATTATCATGCAGCCGATCGGTCGCCCTGCTTACTCTGCTTTACCCCGCTTGCGCTTGGTTCTGGGCCTATGCGCCTTGTCTGTTTGCCCAACACACCCTATGAAACGCTTTCTCTTGCCCCTTCGCAACGCACACACCGCGCGCCGCCGTCTAGCCACCGGTTTTACTTTGATTGAGCTGATGGTGGTGCTGGTCATCATTGGCGTGCTGGCGGCGCTGATCGTGCCCAATGTGCTTGACCGCGCCGACGACGCGCGCAGCACGGCGGCGCGCACCGACGTCACCAACGTGATGCAAGCGCTCAAGCTGTACCGCTTGGACAACCAGCGCTATCCAACATCTGAGCAAGGGCTGCAAGCGCTGATCAGCAAACCCACCACCGCCCCACTGCCGCTGAACTGGCGCCCCTATTTAGAAAAGCTACCCAACGACCCGTGGGGCCGACCGTATCAGTACCTCAATCCCGGCGTAAAGGGCGAGATTGACGTGATGTCGTTCGGCGCTGACGGCCAGTCTGGCGGCGAGGGCAAGGATGCAGATATTGGCAGCTGGCAGTAAACACCGCCGCCGTGCCCGTGGCCTCGGTGGTTTCACGCTGCTGGAGCTGCTGGTGGTGTTGAGCATCATGGCGCTGGCCACGGTGGGCGTGGGCTTGTCGATGCGCGACGGCACCCAAGCCAAGCTAGAACGCGACGCCGAGCGGCTGGCAGCGCTGCTGGAATCGGCCCGCGCCCAGTCGCGTGCCAGTGGCGTGCCGGTACGCTGGCTGGCCCTGCCCGAGGGTTTTCGTTTTGACGGCCTGCCCAGCCAACACCCTCTGCCGACACGCTGGCTCGATCCGTCCACCCACGTGCGCGGGCCGGGCCACTTGGTGCTGGGGCCAGAGCCGCTGATTGGCCCGCAGCAGGTCATCTTGACGCAATCGGGCCACCCGGAACACGCCCTGCGCGTGGCCACCGACGGCCTGCGCCCGTTTGCCGTTGGGGCCGTGCAGTAATTCGATGATCCCAATGACGGCAATGACGGCAATGCAGCCCATGACACCCATGACGCCCATGCAGCGCGGCTTTACCTTGATTGAAGTCTTGGTGGCGCTGGCCATCGTTGCCATTGCCTTGCTGGCTGGCTTGCAAGCCACCAGCGCCCTGACGCGCAATGCCCTGCGCCAAGCCGATGTGCTGCTGGCGCATTTGTGCGCCGAAAACGCCTTGGTCGCTATCCGCCTTGCGCCGCAAATGCCCGCGGTGGGCGACAGCACCCAGCCCTGCGAGCAGGCCGGGCGCACGCTGACCGTCAATCTGGTGGTGCGGCCCACGCCCAACCCGCTGTTTCGCCGCGCTGATGCACAGGTCTTCAATGGCGAGTTGCCGGTGCTGCGCCTGACCACCATCGTCGGGCGGCGCTGACCATGGCACGGCGTTTTTTGGCCCGCCCGCGCGGCTTTACGCTGATTGAGCTGCTGGTAGCGCTGGCGGTGATGGCGCTACTGGCCATCGTCAGCTGGCGCGGGCTGGACGGCATGGTGCGCGCACAAGAACAAACCCGCCAGCGCGGTGACGAACTGCTGGTGCTGCAAGCAGCGCTGGCGCAGTGGGGCACCGATTTAGATGCCGTACTGCCGCTGGTACACACCACGCCACTGGACTGGGACGGTCAGGTGCTTCGCATCACCCGGCGCAGCAGCGCGCAGCCCGACCCCGGCGCGCTGGTTGTCGCTTGGACACGGCGCAACGTACAAGGCCAAAGCCAGTGGCTGCGCTGGCAGTCACCGCCGCTGCGCACCCGCGCCCAGTGGCAGCAAGCGTGGCAACAAGCCGCGCTGTGGGCACGCAACCCCAGCGACGCCGACCAGCGCGTCGAAACCGTGCTGATGCCGCTGACCGACTGGCAAATTTTTTATTACCGGGGTGGCGCTTGGAGCAACCCGCAGTCCAGCAGCGGCAACAGTGCCGATAGCGCAGGAACTGGCACAGAAGCCACCCCCAGCGCCAGCCTTCCCGACGGCGTGCGCCTGCAACTGGATCTGGCACCCGGCCAAGCGCTGGCGGGGCGCATCACACGCGATTGGGTCAACCCACTGCAAGGCGGTAGCAAGTCGTGAAAATCACCAGAACCCTGCGCCAACGCGGTGCCGCGCTGCTGGCCGCCATGCTGACCGTCACACTGGTGGCCACCTTTGCGGCCACCGCCATGTGGCAACAGTGGCGCGCTATCGAGATAGAAACCGCCGAGCGCGCACGGGTACAAGCGGCGTGGATTTTGGTGGGCGCACTCGACTGGTCACGCCTGATACTGGCCGAAGACGCCAGCGGCGACAGCGCCGACCACTTGGCCGAGCCGTGGGCGGTGCCACTAGAAGAAGCGCGTCTGTCGACCTTTTTAGCCGCCGACCGCAACGTGGCGCAGGTCGAAGACGCCAGCACCGACACGCGCGATGCGTTTTTGTCCGGCCACATCATCGACCTGCAATCGCGCCTGAACCTGATGGCGCTGGTGGTGAGCGGCGAAGTCAACCCCGAAGTCCAAGCGCAGTTCAGCCGCCTGTTTGCCAACTTGGGCCTGCCACCGGGCGAGCTGGCCCGGCTGACCCAAGCCCTGCGCCAAGCGCAGGACAAAGACAACGCAAACGCCCCGCTGCTGCCACAAACGCTGGGGCAGCTGACCTGGCTGGGCCTGTCCCCGGCCAGCGTGGCCGCTTTAGCACCCCACGTGGCACTGCTGCCCGAGCGCAACACCCGCCTGAACCTGAACACCGCCGACGCCACCGCGCTGATGGCCGGCATCGAAGGCCTTGACCCAGCCGGTGCCAACAAACTGATCGCCGTGCGCCAGTTGCAGCACTTTCGCACGCTGGACGATACCCGCGCGCTGCTGGGCGGCAACGTACACATCAAAGAACTGCTGCACGGCGTCTCTAGCAATTACTTTGAAGTGCGCGGACGCCTGCGCTTGGACGACGTGACGGTCTACGAGCGCTCGCTGGTGCAGCGCATGGGCCGCACCGTCAAAACCGTCTGGCGCCAGCGCGGCGCTGCTGTGCTCGAACCTACAATGGCCCGCGAAATTCCTTCATGAGCACCCTCATTCTTCACCTCCCCTTGGCACTGCCTGGGCCCCACACCGAATACCGCTACACGCTGACCCTTGACGGCCACAGCGCCAGCGGCCATGCCAGTGCGCGCGCGCCGCTGCTGCCCGCCGCCAGCGAGACCGTGGCCGTGGTGCCAGCGCGGGCGCTGTCGTGGCAGCGCGTCACCCTGCCCCAAGGCGTGGGGCCGCAGTCACCGCGCTTGCGCGCCGTGCTGGAAGGGCTGCTGGAAGAACGCCTGCTGGACGACCCGGCCACGCTGCACTTTGCTTTGGCACCCGACGCCCGCTCCGGTAGTGCCATTTGGGTGGCCGTGTGCGACCGCGCTTGGCTGCGCACCGCATTGCAAGCACTGGAGGCCGCCGGCCGCCCCGCCGCCCGCGTGGTGCCTGAATTTGCCCCCGGTGCCACCGCCAGCGGCCAGCCCGAGCTGTTTGCCCAAGGCACGCCCGAAGACGCGCACTGGGTCGTCACCGGCTACGGCACTGTTCAGGGCGCTGATAGCGCTGATAACGCTGATGGCGGGGTGGCGGTGCTGCCGCTGTCCAGCGCCGCGCTGGCTTTGCTCCACATCAGCACCCACCTGCCTGCCAACGAGGGCGACGCCCCTGCCGTGTACGCCGAGCCTGCCGTGGCCGCGCTGGCAGAAAAAATACTCGCTCGCCCGGTGCAGCTGACCAGCCATAGCAGCCACGCCTTGCTGGCAGCGCGCGGCGCGTGGGACTTGGCGCAGTTTGATTTGGCCAGCTCGGGGCGCATCCGGGCACTGCGCAAAGCGGGCGGTGCCATCAACGCCTTGCTGCACGCACCGCAGTGGCGCGCAGCGCGCTGGGGCGTGGCGCTGCTGCTGCTAGCGCACCTGCTGGGGCTGAACCTGTGGGCCTGGCAAGAGCGCCAAAGCCTGGCCGCCAAACAAGCCAGCGTGCGCAGCGTGCTGACGCAAACCTTTGCGCACGTCAAAGTGGTGGTCGATGCCCCCGTGCAAATGGAGCGCGAACTGGCCCGGCTGCGCCAAGCGGCTGGCGCGCTGTCAGCGCAGGACTTGGAACCGCTGCTGGCCCTCAGCGCCCGCGCCCTGCCTGCCACTTGGCAAGCCAGCGCCATCGACTACAGCGGCGGCCAATTGCGCCTGCGCGGCCCGGCCCTGAGCGCCAACGAGCAAGCCCACGCCAGCGACACCGCCCGCGCCAGCGGCTACCAACTGCACACCGAAGGCGACACCGTGCAGGTGCGCGCCGCCACCGCCCCATGAGCCGCACGCCTTCCTCCCCCAAAAGCGCCAGCGCCCTGAGCGCCCACTGGCACACGCTGGCCCCGCGCGAGCAGCATCTGCTGCGCGCTGCGGTCGTCTTAATCGCGCTGGCACTGCTGTGGTGGCTGGCGCTGGCCCCGGCCTTGCAGACCCTGCGCAGCGCCCCAGCCCGCCACGCCGCACTGGACGCGCAACTGCAACAAATGCACACCCTGCAAGCCGAAGCCGAGGCGCTAAAAAACGCCCCACGCGCTGATCCCGACAACGCTTTGCGCGCCCTGCAAGCCTCAGTCACCGAACGCCTTGGCCCCAGCGCGCGCTTAGGCCTCTCGGGCGATCGCGCCACCTTGACCATCAAAAACACCGCTGCCGACGCGCTGGCGCTGTGGCTGGTGCAAGCGCGCAGCAACGGCAAAGCAGCGGCGCAAGAAGCCCACTGGACGCGCAGCAGCGCAACGGCTGACCCTGCCGCCCACCCCAGCGCGCAGTGGAACGGCACGCTGGTGCTGGCCCTGCCCGCGCGTTAAGCCGCGCGCCCACCGACCACCGACCGCCATGGCACGCCCCACTGCTTCACTCCACACTGCGCGCGCGCCTTGGGCGTGGGCCTTGCTCGGCGCACTGCTGGGCGCGCTGCTAACGCTGGCGCTGTTTGCCCCGGCGCAGTGGCTGGCCGACCGCATCGCCCAAGCCAGCGCTGGCCAAGTGCAACTGGCCCAAGCGCGCGGCACGCTGTGGAACGGCTCGGCGCAACTGCTGCTGACCGGCGGGGCGGCCAGCCAAGACCGCGCCGCGCTGCCGGGGCGCATAGCCTGGCAACTGCGCCCAACGTGGCGCGGCCTGCGCGCCCAACTGCACGCCGCCTGCTGCACCACCAGCCCACTGCACTTGCAAGCGCAAGTGCGCCTGCGCTGGGGCGGCGCACGCATCACCTTGGCCGACAGCCAAAGCCAATGGCCAGCCGCAGTGCTGGCCGGCCTTGGCACGCCATGGAACACGCTGCAACCGCAAGGCCAACTGGTACTGCACACCATCGGCCTGCAAGCCGACTGGGCGGCAGGGCGCATGGTGCTGACCGGCCAAGCGCAGCTGGACGCGCTGGCCATGTCCTCGCGCCTGTCTACCGTAGCGCCCATGGGCAGCTACCGCTTGGCCCTGCAAGGCGGCGAGGTGCCGACGCTGACGCTGCAAACCCTCGAAGGCAGCCTGCAACTGAGTGGCAGCGGCCAATGGGTCGGCCAGCGCCTGCGCTTTAGCGGCGAAGCCAGCGCCGCACCCGAGCGCCAAGCCGCGCTGGCCAACCTGCTCAATATCATCGGACGGCGCAGCGGCGCCCGCTCCCTCATCACACTGGGTTAACCGTATGCCTTTTTTGACCAAACGCCCCGTCTGGATTGCTATCCAAAGCATAGCTACCAGCGCTTTATTGATAAGCGCTAGCGGCATAATTTATGCTCAAAACAGCAAAACGGCCAAAACCACAGCCAACGCCGCCAGCGTGCGCACCGGTGAGCCCGTGACACTGAACTTTGTCAACGCCGACATCGAAGCCGTGGCGCGCACCATGGCCACCATCACCGGGCGCAACGTGGTGGTCGATCCGCGCGTCAAAGGCCAGCTCAACCTGGTGGCCGAGCGCCCGGTCAGTCCACACGACGCCTTCCAACAATTTTTGGCGGCCCTGCGCTTGCAAGGCTTCACGGTGGTCGATACCGCCGGTCTGTACAAAGTGGTGCCCGAGGCCGATGCCAAGCTGCAAGGCGGCAGCGTCAGCGTTGCCCACCTCGGCAAATCTGGCCAATTTGGCAATAGCGGCCCAGCGGGCGGGCACATCGTCACGCAAATTTTTAAGCTGAACTACGAAACTGCGGGCAATTTGGTGCCGGTGCTGCGCCCGCTCATCAGCCCCAACAACACCATCAACATCAACCCCGGCACCAACGCGCTGGTGATCACCGATTACGCCGACAACCTACAGCGCCTGGGCAAAATCATTGCCGCCATGGATGTCTCCAACGCCAGCGATGTCGAAATTATTCCGCTGCACCACGCCATTGCCACCGAACTGGCGCCGCTGGTGGCGCGCCTGATCGACGGCGGCGGTGCCCCGGGCGGTGCCAGCAGCACACCGGGCCAGACCGACACCTCCTTCAAAACCACGCTGCTGGCCGAGCCGCGCAGCAACGCGCTGATACTGCGCGCCGCCAACCCAGCGCGCGTGGCCCAAGTACGCGCGCTGGTGGCCAAGCTAGACCAAGCACCAGCGCCCGGCAGCGCCAACGCCAACGGCAACATTCACGTGGTGTATTTGAAAAACGCCGACGCCACTGCCTTGGCCACCACCTTGCGCGCTGCCATGGCCGCCAACGGCGCTGGGGCGGCAGCAGCCAGCAGCCCGACTACCAACTTCAGCAACAACGCCAGCGCCAGCAATAACAGCAATGGAAGCAACAGCAGCGGAACAAGTTTTGGCGCTGGCATGGGCATAGGTGCCAGTGGTGCCAGCACTAGCAGCACCCATAGCAACCAACCATCCACCGGCGGGCAAATTCAGGCCGACCCAGCAACCAACTCGCTGATCATCACCGCGCCCGAGCCGCAATACCGCCAGCTGCGCGCCGTCATCGACCAACTCGATGGCCGCCGCGCCCAAGTGCTGGTCGAGAGCCTGATTGCCGAGGTCAACGTCGAAAAGACGGCCCAGTTCGGCATCCAATGGCAAAGCCTGCTGGGCCAAAACAACAACGTCATTGGCATCATTGGCAACAACACCAGCGTCGGCGGTGCCAATATTTTTAAGCTGGCCCAAAGCCTGTACGCCAAAGACGGAAAAACCATGCCATCGACCGGCCTGAACGCGGGCTTGGCCGTCAAACACAACGGCGACTACGTGCTGGGCGCACTGGCCAACTTGCTACAAACCTCGGGCGACGGCAACGTGCTGTCCACACCCAATTTGCTGACGCTGGACAATGAAGAGGCCAAAATTTTGATTGGCGAAAACGTCCCCTTCCCCACCGGCTCCTATGCCAACCCCGGCGGCAGCAGCAGCGTCAACCCCTTCACCACCGTCGAGCGCAAAGACGTCGGCCTGACGCTGCGCGTCAAGCCGCAAATCAACGAAAACGTCACCGTCAAACTCGTCATTTACCAAGAAATTTCGGCCGTCAAAGGCAGCGTCGAAGAAAGCAAAAACGGCCCGACCACCACCAAGCGCTCCATTGAATCGACGGTGCTGGTCGAAGACGGCTCCATCATCGTGCTGGGCGGCCTGCTGCAAGACAAATACAGCGGTGGACAAGACAAAGTGCCGCTGCTGGGCGACATTCCCGGCGTTGGCGCGCTGTTTCGCAGCGACTCGCGCACCCGCCAAAAAACCAATTTGATGGTGTTTCTGCGCCCGGTGGTGCTGCGCAGCGCCACCGCCAGCACCCAGCTGTCAATGGATCGCTACGACCTGATGCGCGGCCTGCAACAGGACGCCCAGCCCGAGCCCAGCAACACCGTGCCTATCAACGAAGGCCCGCTGCTGCCCGCCTTGGTCAGCAGCCCCAGCGCCGGGCCACTGGGCAGCGCCGCCGCTGCGCCAGCGCCAACGCCAGCATCCATGCAAACCGACATCCCCAGCTGGTCGTCCCAGTAAATCCCAGTAACCAGCCCCGAGCCACCATGCGCCATCCACTGCCCTACGCCTTTGCGCGCAGCAATCAGCTGCTATTGGAAGACGACGGCCAGCAGCTGCTGCTCTGGCACGGCCCCACGCCCAGCGCCGCCGCCCTGTCCGAAGTGCTGCGCAAACACCCGGTGCGCGAGTTGCAAGCGCTGGACGCTCCGGCGCTGGCACAGCGCATCAGCGCCGCTTACGCACAGGGCGAGTCCAGCGCCGCCACCGTGGTCAGCGAAGTCGAAGAAGGTGCCGACCTGTCGCGCATGATGCAAGAGCTGCCCGCCGTCGAAGACCTGCTCGAAGCCGCCGACGACGCGCCCATCATCCGCATGCTCAACGCGCTCTTGACGCAGGCGGCGCGCGACGGTGCCAGCGACATCCACATCGAGCCGTATGAGCGCCATTCCAGCGTGCGCTTTCGCGTCGATGGCACGCTGCGCGAAGTGGTGCAGCCCAACCGCGCGCTGCACGCGGCCTTGATAAGTCGCCTAAAAATCATGGCCGACCTCGATATTTCAGAAAAACGCCTGCCGCAAGACGGGCGCATCAGCCTGCGCCTGGGCACGCGGGCGATTGACGTGCGCGTCTCCACCCTGCCCAGCGCCCACGGTGAACGCGCGGTGCTGCGCCTGCTGGACAAAAGCGGCAGCGCACTGAGTTTGGAATCAGTCGGTATGCAAGGCGACACGCTGGCGCGCCTGCAAGCGCTGATCGGCCAGCCGCACGGCATCATTTTGGTGACCGGCCCGACCGGATCGGGCAAAACCACTACGCTGTACGCGGCCCTGGGCCAGCTCGACACCCAGCGCAGCAACATCATGACGGTGGAAGACCCGATTGAATACGAGTTGCCCGGCATCGGCCAAACCCAGGTCAACAGCAAAATCGACCTGACCTTTGCCAAAGCGCTGCGCGCCATCCTGCGCCAAGACCCGGACGTCATCATGATTGGCGAAATCCGCGACTTCGAGACGGCGCAAATCGCTATCCAAGCCAGCTTGACCGGCCACTTGGTGCTGGCCACGCTGCACACCAACGACGCCGCCAGCGCCATCACCCGCTTGATCGACATGGGCGTGGAGCCGTTTTTACTCAGCAGCTCTCTTTTGGGCGTGCTGGCGCAGCGCTTGGTGCGCAAATACTGCGGCCAGTGCCACGGCAGCGGCTGCGACGCCTGCGGCCACACCGGCTACCAAGGCCGCACCGGCGTATTTGAGCTGCTGGTCACCACCGAAGCCATCCGCGCGCAAATTCACAACCAAACGTCAGAAGCCGACATCCGCGCCGCTGCGCTGGCCAGCGGAATGCAGCTGATGCGCGACGACGGCGAGCGCTTGATAGTCAACGGCACCACCAGCCGCGAAGAGGTGCTGCGGGTAAGCTCAACATTCGGCAAGTGCGGGTGCTGAAGACGGGCCGTAAAATGGATCAATTGCTCAAAAGAAAAAATTTGATATGCGCCGCCTTTATCGAATAGTTGGCTTTGTTTTGAGTGCCGCAGTGCTGGCAGGCAGCGCCTTGGCACAAAGCACCACCTTGGCTGGTGTTACTTACAACGGATCTGTGGAGTTGCAAGGCCAATCCTTGAAACTCAATGGCGCTGGCATTCGCTACAAAACCATCTTGAGGGTCTACACCGCTGGGCTGTATTTAGAAAGCAAAGCCCAAAACATTTCCGCCATCGTTGAGCTGCCAGGCCCAAAACGCCTGTCACTCACGATGCTGCGCGAAGTTAAATCGGGTGAAATGGGCCGCTTGTTTATGCGCGGCATGGAAGACAACATCGACAAGGTGTCGTTCGCCAAGCTCCTTGGCAGTGTGGCCCGCACAAGCCAAATTTTTTCAGATTACAAAACGCTGCAAGCTGGCGACCCCATCGTAATAGATTGGATTCCCGGCGTCGGCACGGTCATCACCGTCAAAGGCAAGATGCAGGGCAAGCCCTTTGAAGATCCGCTATTTTTTCAGGCGCTGCTGGGCATCTGGCTGGGTGAGCGCCCGGCAGATTGGAAGCTGAAAGAGGCGCTGCTAGGGCAGGTAGGTTTATAAGTTAACAAAATGCGCACTACCCCGGTATTGAAAACTGCGGAGCAATTTCATATTAAGAAGAATGTGCCTCTGTATTTTCTACTGGGAGGCCAAAAATAAAATACTTTGCCGCGATAAAGTTGAACACCAATCCGGCGCAACTGCCCAAAGCCACCCCGATGGCAGGTGCAGCAGACACTGCCCACCACGCGATGATGGTGGCGTATGTCAGGTAATTTACGCTCCCGCCCAAAGTC
>CAIRYF010000072.1 GCA_903882725.1 uncultured Simplicispira sp. | reverse complement strand
CGCGCGGCATTGGCGTGCTGATCACCGACCACAACGTGCGCGAAACGCTGGGTATTTGCGACCACGCCTTCATCATCAGCGATGGTCAGGTGCTGGCCCAAGGCACGCCGTCAGACATCGTTGACAACGCCGAAGTGCGCCGGGTGTACTTGGGCGAGCACTTCAGGATGTAAAGGAGGCGCCGCTGATGAAGCCCGGCCTGTCCTTGCGAATGTCGCAGCATTTGGCGTTGACGCCGCAGCTGCAGCAATCGATTCGGCTACTGCAACTGTCCACGCTCGACCTGGCCGCTGAGGTGGAACAGATGCTGGGCGACAACCCGTTTTTGGAGCGCAGCAGCGAAGACGCGCCGCAGAGTGAGGGCGATGGCGAGGGCGATGCTGCTATTTATTCAATAGCTAATGGCGCAGGCAGCATAAGGACTACAGGCCAAAATGATGCTGAAAATGACGATTTTGGTCAATCTGGCGCTTCGGATGCTTCTGGCGCTGCTGAACAGCCCGAATTGGCAGATTTTCCCGACTGGGGCGGCGACGGCAGCAGCGACCTAGCGCCCGACGACAGCGAATGGGGCGGTGACGCCCCGGCGCGCCAGCAGCCCAGCGGCGACAGTGACAGCGAGGCCGAAGCGGCAGATTTGGCCCACGAGCACCAATCACTACAGCAGTTTTTGCGCCACCAAGCGCTGGCGCTGCGCTTGTCAGAGCTGGACCGTGCGGCGCTGCACTTTCTCATCGAGTCGCTCAATGACGACGGCTACCTGAGCGATACCTTGCCCGAATTGGCGCGAGCGCTGTTGCAAAGCGCCGACAGCGATAGGAGCGAGGATGGCGAGGATGGCGGAAATTACGAAGATTACGAAGATTACGAAGATTACGAAGAACTCCTCCACCGCTTTACCGTGGCCCGCCACCTGCTGCGCAGCTTGGAGCCGACCGGTGTTGGCGCGCACGGCCTGGCCGAATGCCTGACGCTGCAACTGCAAGCCCTGCAAAGCGACGCTGCCGCCGACCCTGCCATCGTGCGCATTGCCCTGTGCGCGTGCCAGCAGCCGCTGGAATGGCTGGCTCGGCGTGACGTGCGCCGCTTAGGCCAAGCCTGCGGCACCAACGAAGAGCGGATGCGCGCTGCCTTAGGGTTGATAGCACGTTTGGAACCACGCCCCGGACGGCGCTTTGCCCACGTCGAGCGCAACGCCATCATCCCCGACGTGCTGGTCAGGCCCATTGGCACCAGCGGTCAGCAGTGGAGCGTGCGCCTGAATCCCGATGTCATGCCGCGCCTGCGCGTTCACGACATCTACGCCCGCGCCCTGCGTGGCCACAAAGGCAGCGACGGCCATCAAGCCTTGCAGCAGCGCCTGCAAGAAGCGCGCTGGTTTATCAAAAACATCCAACAGCGCTTTGACACCATCTTGCGCGTCTCGCAAGCCATTGTGGAGCGGCAAAAAAACTTCTTTGTCCACGGCGCGCTCGCCATGCGCCCGCTGGTGCTGCGCGAGATTGCCGACGAGTTGGGCCTGCACGAATCGACCATCTCGCGCGTCACCAGCGCCAAATACATGGCCACGCCGCAAGGCACGTTTGAGCTAAAGCACTTTTTTGGCTCGGGCCTGGGCACCGACACCGGCGGCAATGCGTCCAGCACGGCGGTGCGCGCGCTATTGCAGCAATTTATTGCCGCAGAAAGTGCGGCCAAACCGCTGTCTGACAGCCAACTGGCCGAAATGCTCAAAGAGCAAGGCATTGAGTGCGCTCGCCGCACCGTCGCCAAATACCGCGAAGGCCTGAAAATTCCGGTGGCCTCGCTGCGCAAAGCGCTGTAGCGCTGTAGCGCTTTGCGGCGCTGGATATCAGCCGCCGGCATCGAGCTTGAACTCGGCCACCGCCTGCGTCAGCCGATCGGCCTGCTGCGCCAGCGAGTGCGCTGCCGCCGTGGCTTGTTCGACCAAGGCGGCGTTTTGCTGCGTTGCCTGATCCATCAAGGACACGGCGTTACCGACTTCGGCAATGCCGCTGCTTTGCTCTTTGCTGGCGGCGCTGATTTCGGCCACGATGTCCGTCACTTGGCGCACCCGTGCCACGACGTCTTGCATGGTGGTGCCCGCTTGCTGCACCAGCTTGCTGCCGCTGGCCACCTGCTGTGTTGAGCTGTCGATCAGCCCTTTGATTTCTTTGGCCGCTTGGGCACTGCGGTGGGCCAGGTTGCGCACCTCGGTGGCGACCACGGCAAAGCCGCGCCCTTGCTCGCCAGCGCGCGCCGCTTCGACGGCGGCG
>CAIRYF010000071.1 GCA_903882725.1 uncultured Simplicispira sp. | reverse complement strand
CTGATGCCTTATACCTATCGCCTTTTGACGGTCGCTCTTACCGCCGCTTTGTTCGCTGCATCGGCAGTGCAGGCGCGCCCGCTCGCTGCGACCAACAAAACCCCTCGCCCCAGCACAGCCCAAGAAGAATCACGCACCGCAGCCTTGGATGCTGAAATTTTTTATGAGATTTTGCTGGGTGAAATCACTACCCGTTCAGGCGATTCCAGCTCCGGCTATGCACTAATGTTAGAAGCGGCGCGCAGTAGCAAAGATGAAAACATCTACAAGCGCGCAGCCGACATTGCTTTGCAAGCGCGCTCGGGTGAAGCTGCCCTGGCAGCGGCCAATGCGTGGAAAGACGCCTGGCCCCAGTCGCGCGAAGCCAACCGCTATGTGCTGCAACTGCTGATCGCCCTTAACCGCATTGCCGATACGGCTGCGCCACTCAAACAAGAACTTATCCTGACAGTGCCGCACTCCAAAATCGCCGCACTGCAAGCGCTGCCACAGCTTTATCGCCGTGCCAGCGACAAAGACTTGGCTGCCTCCATCGTGCAGCAAGCCTTGGCTGACGACTTAACTGACCCCCGCACCGGTGCTGCAGCATGGACTACAGTCGGGCGTATGCGCCTTTTGGCCAAAGACAAAAAAGGCGCACTCGAAGCCACGCAGCGCGCACAAACATTCGATTCGCA
Source organism: uncultured Simplicispira sp. (assembly GCA_903882725.1). GTDB lineage: Bacteria > Pseudomonadota > Gammaproteobacteria > Burkholderiales > Burkholderiaceae_C > Simplicispira. Next base: position 2,570 of record CAIRYF010000071.1, on the reverse strand, counting down.
ATATGAGAATATGGCTTTGTTAGCGCTGGAACTACTGGAAGCTGGCGAAATCCAAGCCAGCCCGATAGCGGAACAATACTTTGGTGGGCAACCGGCACCTGCGTTGCGCCTTATTTACGCTCAGGTGCTGTTTGATTTACAGCACCCAACTGAATCGCTGGAACAGTTGCAAGCCGCCACGCGCGAAAAACCCGACTTGGCTGAAGGCTGGCTGATGCAAGCCTTGCTGCAACTGCAAAACAAGCAACTCGATCAAGCTGAAGCGGCATTGCAGCAATTTGACAAAGCAACACAAGCAGGCGAAGCAGATCCAGCCAATGCAGCCAGTGCAGCCAATGCATCCAAGATGACGCAAGCCTACTTGCTGCACGCACAAATTGCCGAAAAACAGGGTGACTTTGCTGCCGCAGAAAACTGGCTTCAGCGCATCAACCATGCTCCAGATGTTTTCAATGCCCAAATACGCCGGGCTGCTCTCTGGGCACGCCAAGGCCAACTGACACAAGCGCGGGGGCTGGTGCATACCTTAGAAGCCAACTCTCTGGACGAAGAGCGCTTGAAGTGGACAGCTGAAGTTCAATTGTTGCGCGACGCTGGCCAATACAACGAAGCGTTTGATCTACAAACCCAAGCTGTGGCGCAGTTTCCAGACGACAACGATCTGCTCTATGACCAAGCCATGCTGGCCGACAAAGCCGGGCAACTGCACACCATGGAGCATTTGCTGCGCCAACTGATAGCGCGCCAGCCGGACTATCACCATGCCTACAACGCACTGGGCTACTCTTTGGCCGAGCGTGGCGTGCGCCTGCCAGAAGCCAAAGAGCTGATTGAAAAAGCCCTGACCTACGCACCTGGCGACCCATTCATCACCGACAGCCTTGGCTGGGTGGAATTTCGACTGGGAAACCGCGCACAAGCGCTCCAATTGCTCCAGTCCGCCTTCAAAAAACGCCAAGATGCTGACATTGCTGCCCACTTGGGCGAAGTGCTCTGGAGTACCGGCCAGCAAGAACGCGCCAAAGCGCTGTGGCAAGAAACACTCAAGCGGCATCCAGACAATGAAACCCTGCGCGAAACCCTCAAGCGCTTGGGTGTGGCCCTGTAATGCGCTGGCAATGCTGGGCTCAACGCCTTGCTCTGGTGCCCTTGTTGGCGCTGGCTGTGTTGCTGGCAGGATGCGCTTTGGCACCCACACCCACCAATACGCCGGCCCTGCGCGCCGAGCAAAGCGCATGGAACGGGCGATTGGCGCTACAAATTGAAGAGCAAACCGGACAGGCCGCGCAATCGTTCAGCGCTGCTTTTGAGCTGCAAGGCACTGCGGCGCAGGGCGATCTGACCTTGATCAGCCCGTTAGGCAACGTGTTGGCACGCATTGACTGGACACCCGGGCACGCTCGGCTAAAGTCTGGCGGCAACACGCAAGAATCGACATCGCTGGATGTGTTGTTGGTGCAAATGACCGGCACTGCCCTGCCGGTGCGCGCACTGTTTGATTGGCTGCGCGGCGTGCGCACCACTGCCTCTGGCTGGCAGGCCAATCTGAGCGATATCGACCAAGGTCGTCTCGAAGCCACGCGCCACACACCAACGCCGCGCACCATTTTGCGCATCGTTTTTGAGCCGTAATTACGCGCCACAACTTTGCGACATAACTTTTGCCGTTCTCCATGCAAGCCATTTACGACGTTCCAGCGCCCGCCAAACTCAACCTGTTTTTGCATATCACCGGGCGTCGCCCGGATGGCTATCACCTACTGCAATCGGCCTTCATGCTGATTGATTGGTGCGACACGCTGCACTTTGAGCGCCGATCCAGTCCCGGTATTAGCCGCGAAGACCTGGGGCCCACCTTGCCCGCAAACGATTTAACGCTGCGCGCCGCGCAGGCGCTGCAAGCAGCCACCGGCGGCACGCAAGGCGCGCACTTGAGCGTACTCAAGCGTATTCCGGCGCAGGCCGGCATGGGCGGTGGATCGTCTGATGCGGCGTCCACCTTGCTGGCGCTAAACCGACTCTGGGGGTTGAACCTAGGTATGGCCGAACTGCGCCGTATTGGCCTGACACTGGGCGCTGATGTGCCATTTTTTTTATGCGGTCACAACGCTTGGGTCGAAGGAATTGGTGAGACAATCACGCCTCTTGCAAATGGCAGCCAACTGCCCAAAGCGCGTTTTGTGGTCGTTAAACCCACCGCCGGACTGGAGACGAAAAATATTTTTTCATCCCCTTTCTTAAAACGCAATTCGGACAGTGCTACAATCGCAGGCTTTACTGCAATGCACTACGACTTTGGTCGTAACGACTTGCAGAGTGTTGCTCAGACACTGTGCCCCGAGGTCACGCAAGCGCTTCAGTGGCTTGCATCACACGGATTGCACGGCAAAATGACAGGCTCTGGAAGTGCGGTGTTTGCAAAAATGCCACACGCTATTGATTTTCTTAACGCTCCATGCGGATGGCAAATCAAAGTATGTGAAAATCTGACGATTCACCCTCTGGCAGGCTGGGTCTAAGATAAGTTTTAGGTTATTTGCACTTTGCAAGTGACCTGTGTAGGGGAATCG
>CAIRYF010000070.1 GCA_903882725.1 uncultured Simplicispira sp. | reverse complement strand
GTAACAAAAACCCTGCGCTGATCTCCGTCATCGCTCCGCTGGTGATTGTCGAAGCCGTTGCCGAAGTCGCTCCCGCTGCCAAGGGCAAGGGCAAAGGCAAGAAGTAATTCTGCTTAAGCTGCGCTGTCGGGCTTGTCCATAGCCGACCGCCTAACGGCCCACCGCCCAGCGCGCGTGGGCCGTTTTTTTATTAAAAACTTTGCACATGATCAAACTATTTGTTGGCTTGGGCAACCCCGGGTCTGATTACGAAGCCACCCGCCATAATGCTGGTTTTTGGTGGATAGATGCGCTGGCGCGTGAGCTTAAAGTCACGCTGCAACCCGAGCGCAGCTACTGGGGCTTGGCCGCACGGACAACGCTGCAAGGCCAAGCGGTGTGGCTGCTACAGCCGCAAACCTTTATGAATTTATCGGGCAAGTCGGTGTCGGCGCTGGCACGTTTTTTCAAGATCATGCCGCAAGAAATTTTGGTCATCCACGATGAACTTGACATCATCCCTGGCCAAGCCAAGCTCAAGCGCGGCGGCGGCCACGCTGGCCACAACGGCCTGCGCGACATCCATGCGCAACTGGGTTCAGCCGATTACTGGCGCCTGCGCATTGGCATTGGCCACCCCGGCGACCGCGCTGATGTGGCTAATTGGGTACTGAAAAAACCTGCGCCCGAACAGCGCACGCTGATTGAAGACAGCATTGCCCATTCGATCAAGGCTTGGCCGATGCTGCTGTCCGGTGACATGGACAAGGCGATGCTGCAAATTCACACCACCAAACCGCCCCGGCCCAAACCGCCCCGGCCAAGCCCAGCACCGTCACCGTCACCAGACGCTGACAGCAGCACAGACCCCAAAGCTGTAGACTAATACTCCTAATTTAATAGCTAATAGCGCTTGCTTCATAAGGGCTATAGGCCATTTTGACTTAAATTATTTGCATACCCGCCTGCAGACGGTGAAATTTCTGCCACAGCGTTTCGCGGCTCTCAACGTGGTTGGGGTCGACCGGAATGCACGACACCGGGCAGACTTGCATACATTGCGGCTCATCGAAGTGGCCAACGCACTCGGTGCATTTGGCTGGGTCGATTTCGTAGATGCTCTGGCCCAGATAAATCGCCTGATTCGGGCATTCGGGCTCGCAGACATCGCAGTTGATGCATTCGTCGGTGATCAGCAAGGCCATAGCAAATTCTCCAGTAGATAGGGCTGTAGAGCGCCTGGGTCGGCATTATCGACGCCTGCTTGGACGCCAGCGCCGTGGCATCGCCTATCCGCACAAGCAGCTGGACAATTCATTGCCCAGTCAGATTTTTCTTCTCCAATCCCGAGTGGGTCGCTGGCACCCCTGGCACCCTTGGCTTTTCTCAGTAAGGCAAGAACAACTTCAACTCTCCCCAGCTTTAGCTGTGGGGAGGTTTAGCTTGAGGAAAATAGAGCGAGAAGGTCGTCAGTCCATCGTTGGATGCCGCAAAAATTTCACCCCCATGCGCACGCACAATGGCCTGTGTGATGGAGAGTCCTAAACCTGTGCCTTCACCTGCGTCATGCTGGCGCGCTGCATCAGTGCGATAGAAGCGTTCAAAAAGCCGTGCCAAATGAGCCGCAGCAATAGGCTCACCCGTGTTACACACCTGTATATGCACACGTGCTTTGTCTTGGCCAATTGCCACATGAATGACGCCTCCCTGCGGTGTGTGGCGTAACGCGTTTGACACCAGATTGCCAGTATTAATATCCCAAAGTCGAGCGGTGTGGTCGGAAGAGGTCGTTAAAATCATTGATCCTTTAGGAGCGAAATCAACAGCAGT
>CAIRYF010000069.1 GCA_903882725.1 uncultured Simplicispira sp. | reverse complement strand
GCACTGCTATGCTATCTTTTTGAAAGCTACCAGCGCTTATCCCTATTGGGCTGTAGGCTGTTTTAGCTAAAAAACAGGCAAAAAAAAGCGCCAACACGGGGTTGGCGCTTGGAAGAAATCAACATCTCATATCGGATGCTTTGCAATGTGGTTGTGGCTTTTGGTTGTCTCCTCGGCCCCCCGTGCGGCACACCGCAGTGCGCTTTCGAGTGGGCGTACTGTAAGGGCAAGTAACGGCTTTACCTATAGGGGTTTTCCTTGGTCGGGTTTGACCGGATGGTGGTGCAGTGGTGCGCCACTGCTGGCAGGCCGCGCTTTATGCCGGGTACTGCGCGCTGATCCAGCTGGCGGCCTTTTCAGCCAGCATCAGCGTCGGCGAGTTGGTGTTGCCGCTGGTGATGGTTGGCATGGCCCCGGCATCGACCACGCGCAGTTGGCTGTCTAGCAACGCCAGCGGGTCATCGTCGCGCCCCATCTTGGTGGTGCCGACCGGGTCATTGTGCAGCGTGGTGCTGAACCGCTACCATGCGCTCTTGTTTGATTTGCAACCTATGCCCGATCACGCTCCCCAACTTGTCTGCATCGATACCCCCGAGGGGCCGTGTGTGCAGCTGCGCGGGCGTTGGGGCGCGGCAGAAATGGGCGAGCGCGCGCAGTGGCGCGCTTTGCGTCGCCAATTGGCGGCGCTGCCCGCCAGCGCCGGTGCGGATTGGAGCTGGGACTTGCGCGGCGTGCAGTGGCTTGACCACGTTGGCGCGCAATTGCTATGGAACCACTGGGGCCGCGCTTGGCCGCAGCGGCTGGCGCTGCAACACAGCCAGCGCGCCCTGCTAGAGCGCGCTGCGCGCTACAGCAGCGCACCGCTGCCACCGCCCCCTTGGCGTTTGAGCGATCAAATAGACCGCTTGGGTACGCTGGTACTGCACGGCCTGACCCACGCGCGCCAAATTACTGCGCTGGTGGGCCGCTTGGCGCTGGATGTGCTGCGCCTGCTGCGTGCGCCGCGCCGTGCGCCGTGGCGCGATATGTCGGGCCACCTGTACAACATGGGCGCGATGGCGCTGCCGATCACGGCCTTGGTGGGTTTTTTGATTGGCGTGGTGCTGGCGTATTTAATGAGCCTGCAACTGCGCCAGTTTGGTGCCGAGTCGTTCATCGTCAACATTTTGGGTGTCTCGCTGATCCGCGAATTGGGGCCGATGCTGGCGGCGATTTTGGTTGCCGGGCGCTCGGGCTCGGCCATCACGGCGCAAATTGGCGTGATGCGCGTCACCGAAGAGTTGGATGCGATGAGCGTCATGGGGATTTCGCACGGTTTTCGTTTGGTGTTGCCGCGTGCGCTGGCGCTGGCGATTGCCATGCCGTTGATCGCCGTCTGGACAACACTGGCCGCGCTGGCCGGGGGGATGCTGGCGGCAGACATTGCCATGGACGTCTCGCCAGCCTACTTTGCCCAAGCGCTGCCGCGTGCGGTGGATGCTGCCAACCTGACGCTGGCGTTGTCCAAGTCGGTGGTGTTTGGCCTGTTGATTGCGCTGATTGGTTGCCACTGGGGCTTGCGCGTCAAACCGAATACGCAAAGTTTGGGGGCGGGTACCACGGCCTCGGTGGTGACGTCGATCACTATGGTTATTGTGGTCGATGCGCTGTTTGCCATCGTCTTTAAGAACGTCGGGATTTAACATGGCGCCACCGACGACAGACACCGCTGTGATCGACATTGACGGCCTGTGGACGGTGTTTGGCAAAGGCGCGCAGGCCACTACCGTTCACCAAGACCTGAATCTGCGCGTTGAGCGCGGCGAAATGCTCTCCTTGGTCGGCGGCTCGGGCACTGGCAAAACGGTGTTGCTGCGGCAAATTTTGGGATTGATGCAGCCCACGCGCGGGCGCGTTAGGTCGTTGGGACGCCCGGCAATCGAGATGTGCGGCCCCGGCGCGGCCAGCCGGGTGGGAATGCTGTTTCAGCACGGCGCACTGTTTTCTGCTTTTAACGTGCTCGACAACGTCGCCTTTGCCCTGCGCGAGCAAGGCACGCTGCCGGGCGATCTGGTGTGTGACGCGGCGTTGGTCAAGCTGCAAATGGTGGGGCTCAAACCAGAGCACGCCACACGAATGCCGGCCGATTTGTCGGGCGGCATGATCAAGCGCGTGGCGCTGGCGCGGGCTTTGATCATGGATCCACCGCTGTTGTTGCTCGACGAGCCTACGGCAGGCCTTGACCCGCACGGATCGGACGAATTTTGCGCACTGCTGCACGGGCTGCACGCCGCGCTGGGTCTGACCATGGTGATGGTGACGCACGACCTCGATACGCTGTTTGCCCTGTCCTCGCGCGTAGCGGTGTTGGCAGAAAAGCGCGTTCTTGTCAGCGGCACGCCGCAAGAAGTGGCCGATTTTGACCACCCGTTTATCAAGCAGTTTTTTCAGGGAGAGCGTGGCCGCCGCGCCATGGCCCCTGTCACTGCCATCAAGGAAAACTGATGGAAAACAAAGCACACGCCTTGGCTGCTGGAGTTTTTGTCCTGTTCATGGCCGTCCTGGCTGCCACTTTGGCCATGTGGCTGACGCGCGACAACGGCAGCTACCACGCCTACGAACTCTCCAGCCGCGAAGGTGTCAGCGGCCTGCAACCGCAAGCGGCGGTGCGCTACAAAGGCGTAGCCGTTGGCAAAGTCACCCACATTGGCTTTGACCCGGATGTGCGCGGTAATGTGTTGATTCGTATCAACGTCGAAGACAGCACGCCCATCACGCCAACCACCTTTGCGGTGCTGGGCTACCAAGGCGTGACGGGCTTGGCTTACGTGCTGCTTGACGATGCCGGTGAGGTACACGTGGCGCTACAGCCTGGCAGCAGTGGTATTGCGCGCTTGCCGTTGCACGCCTCGCCGTTTAGCAAATTTGCCGAGCAAGGCCCTGAAATTTTGGCGCAAGCGCAGGCCGTGATGCGCCACCTCAACGAGTTGTTGAGCGATCAAAATCAGCATTTGTTCTCCCAAGCGCTGACCCAAATGGGCCAAGCGGCAGGCAGTGTCAACAGCCTGAGCCAGCACCTGCAAACCACAGTGACGCTGCGCCTTGATCCGGCTTTGGCCGCGCTGCCTGCACTGGCGCGCAATGCCGATAAAACGCTGGCATCGTTGCAGGCTGCAGGCACCGAAGTCTCGGTGATGGCGCGCGAAATGGGCCGCAGTGCCGAGCGCCTTAACGCCCCCGATGGCGTGCTAGAACAAGGCCGCGTGGGTGCCCAAACACTGGCCCGCGCTGCCGACCGCTTGAGCACCAACACGCTGCCCCGCGTTGAGCGCGCCAGCGATGCCACCACCCGCGCCGCGCGCCAGTTGGGCCGCGTCGCCGAGGGCGTCAGCGACAACCCGCAGATGTTCTTTTATGGCCAAGGCTACGCCCAGCCCGGCCCGGGAGAGCGCGGTTTTGTTGCCCCTACAGCGCCCTTTGTCAGGACAGAAAATAAGCCATGAATGCCCTATGAATGCTCTTTATTCAATAGCTATAAGCGCACGTTACATAAGGGCTGCAGCCATTTTTACTGCTATTTTTGCAGTGGGCTGCTCGGCGCTGCCTGAGCAGCCGGCGCGCCCGCTGCTGTACGACTTTGGCCCTGGCGTGGTGCCTGCCACGGCAACACCACCTGCCACCACGCTGCCAGCGATTGCTTTGGCCGACGTCGATGGCGCTGGCAGTGCCGACACCAGCACCGCCGTGCTGTACCGCTTGGCCTATGCCGACGTGCGCCAGCGCCTGCCCTACCAGTTGGCGCGCTGGAGCCTGCCACCAGCGCAATTGGTCGAGCAAGACTTGCGCGCCCAACTGGGCCAGCGCCGCGCCGTGCTGCGCACCGAAGACGGCTTGGCCGCTGCCCGCAGTGCCAACACTGCCAACAGTGATGGGGTGGCTGGTCTGAGCGGCCTGGGCGGCAGCCAGCCCGACGTGCTGCGCGTGCGGCTAGAAGAATTTAGCCAAGTGTTTACCAGCGCGCACGACAGCGTCGGCCTGATTCGCTTGCGCGCTACGCTGACCGAGCCGACCGCTATGGGCGAAAAACTGCACGGCCAGCGCCTGTTTGTGGTGCAGCAGCCAGCCCGCAGCGCCGATGCCGCTGGCGGCACCCGCGCCTTGGCTGAAGCCAGCGCCCAAGTGGCGCAGCAGCTGGCGCAGTGGCTGGAGCAGATGGGGCGTTGAGGCGGTTTAGGTGCCTTGTCTGGCCGCTCTGTAGGCCAACGCTGACGCCCGCTGCCTCCTTTGGCTGACGTGCTGCTCCGCACCTGCGCCCTACAGTGAATCCATCGCGCCACGCAATGGTTCTGCTTACAACAAGTGGATGGCCGGCGCGAATGTTCGCAAGGATTGAGCCATGAACGAAGATCGCATCAAAGGCAACTGGAAGCAATTTACCGGCAAGATGAAAGAGCAATGGGGCAAGCTGACCGACGACGACCTTGATGTCATTGCGGGCAAGCGCGACCAGTTCTTGGGCAAGCTGCAAGAGCGTGAAGGCTTGGCGGTAGAGGCGGCAGAAGAGCAGTTGAGCGCATGGCAAAAACGCCATCCTGACTTCCGTTTCGAAAGCTGATAGATCAGCGCATGGCAGCCACCTGCCATGCGCTGGTTTTTTCTTTTCTGCTTCCCCTCACCCATTTCTTCGTAGGAGCAAAGCATATGAATTTCCCTCGTCATTTGATCGCTTTGGTGGCGACTGGCCTCTTTGCCACCGCCTCCATGGCTATGACCTCCGCAGAGCACAGCGTGGCAAAAGAGCGCATCAGCGCCGAATACAAGGCCAGCAAAGCCCAGTGCGACGCGTTGACTGAAAACGCCAAAGATGTTTGCGTCAAGCAGGCCAAGGGCGTTGAAGACATTGCCAAAGCCGAATTGGCCGCCCAGTACAAGCCCAGCGAAAAAGCGCACTACAAAGTCCGCAAAGCCAGAGCCGATGCCGACTATGCCGTTGCCAAAGAAAAGTGCGACGACCACAGCGGCAACGACAAGGATGTCTGCAACAAAGACGCCAAGGCCGAGCACGTCAAAGCCATAGAAAACGCCAAGGTTGCCAAAGCGCAAGCAACACCAGCCAACAGCAAGCCCGAAAAAGATGCCAATGTGGCCAAGGTAAAGAAGGAAGCGGCTGAAGAAAAGCGTGAAGCCAATTACAAGGCCGCTAAAGAGCGCTGCGATGCGCTGGACGGTGACGTCAAGTCCAAATGTGTCGACGACGCCAAGCGGATGTACGCCCAGTAACGTCCACTGCCCGCCGACACAACAAAAAACCCGCATGGCGGGTTTTTTTGTTTTAGGAGCGTCTCAAGAGCGTCTTTAGGCGCGCATCAGCGCCTCAATCTCGTCGGGCGCTACCGGCACACCGCTGGTGATCAGCTCGCAGCCGCTGGCGCAGTCGGTGTCATTGACGATGGCGTCGTCTTCGATGCGGATGCCGATATGGTGAAACTGCTCGTGTACGCCGGGCGCGGGGCGCACGTACAAACCGGGCTCGATGGTCAGCACCATGCCGGGGCGCAGGATGCGGCTGGGGCGCTCGAGCATGGTTTCGCCCGAAACCGGGTCGGTGCGCTGGCTGGTGTGGTGCATTTCTGCGGGCTCAATATAGCTGCCGCAATCGTGAACGTCCATGCCCAACCAATGGCCGGTGCGGTGCATATAAAACTGCGCATAGGCCCGGCTGGCAATCACGTCTTGCGCGCTGCCGTGCTGGTTTTTGTCCAGCAAACCCACGTCCAGCAGCCCTTGTGCCAACACCGCTACCGCCGCATGGTGTGGGTCGTTAAAGCGATTGCCCGCCCGCGTGGCAGCAACGGCTGCGCCATGGCTGGCCAGTACCAGCTCGTACAGCGCGCGCTGTGGGCCGGTAAATTTGCCGTTGGCTGGAAAGGTGCGTGTGATGTCGCTGGCGTAGCCGTCCAACTCGCAGCCAGCGTCGATCAGCACCAACTCGCCGGCGCGGATGGGTGCGGCGTCGGCGCGGTAGTGCAGCACGCAGGCGTTGGCACCGGCAGCGACGATGGAGCTATAGGCCGGGTACTGGGAGCCGTGCTGGCGAAACTCGTGCAGCAGCTCGGCATCAAGGTGGTATTCGCGCACCGCTTGGCCCGCGCGCAGCATGGCCGCGCAGCGCTGCATGGCGCGGATGTGTGCGCCAGCGCTGATGTGCGCGGCGCGGCGCATCACGTCCTGCTCGTGGGCGTCTTTGATCAGGCGCATTTCATCCAGGGGGGCGCACAGGTCGTTGTGTTGCGTTGGGCACAGCACGCCCGCGCGCACCCGCGCGCGCACCGGTTGCAGCCACGCCTCGACCCGCGCCGCCAAGCCGCTGTGGCTGGCAAACGGATAGGACACGCTGGTGTGGTTTTCGAGTAAACGCGGCAGGCGCGTGTCCAGCTCGCTGACCGAATAGGCGCTGTCCACGCCCAGCGCCTCTATCGCCGCTGCGGGGCCGAGGCGAATGCCGTCCCAAATCTCGCGCTCGACGTCTTTGGGCTGGCAAAACAGCGTGCTGTGGCCGTCCGCCGTCAGTACCAGCCACGCCTGCGGCTCGCTAAAGCCGGTGAGGTAATAAAAGTAGCTGTCGTGGCGGTAGAGAAAGTCGCTGTCGCGGTTGCGTGCTTGCTCAGGGGCGGTGGGGATGATGGCGATGGCACCGGGGCCAAGGTGCTGCGCCAGAGCGGCGCGGCGTTGAGCGTAGACAGGGTTCATGCCCGCGATCGTACTGCTGTAACCATGGTTACGTATTCAGCGCCTGCAAGCGTTCGGGCGTGCCGACGTCTGTCCAGCGGCCGGTGTAGAGCGACGCGCCAACGCGCCCCGCGTCCATGGCGCGGCGCAGCAGCGGTGCCAGCGGCGCGGCCACGCCGTGTGGATTGCCCGGTGCAATGCTGCACCACGGCGGCGCAAACAACTGTGCGCGCAGCAGGGCGATGGTGCTGTAGGTGTAGCGCGGCGTGGGGTCGGCGTCGGCCAAGTTCAGCGCCAAGCCGCTGGGCGACAGGCCAAAGTCGCCGCGCGGGTGCTGCGCCGGGTTGGGTACCAGCCACAGGTGGGCCAGTTGGTCGCTGGAGGCAAAGGCTTGTGCGGCGTCGGCGGCAAAGACAAAGTCGGGCGCAAACACGTCACCGGCAGCCAGCCAAAAAACATCACCCAACAGCGGCAAGGCGCGTGCAATGCCGCCCGCAGTTTCTAGTGCCGCGCCAAAGTCTTGGCCCTCGTGCGAGTATGAAATTGATAGCTGATGGCGCTTACCCTGTAAGGGCTGCAGGCCAAAATCACTATAAAAAGTGCTGCCAAAATGCGCGCTGATCTGTTCGCCCAGCCACGCGGTGTTAATGGTCGCTTGCGCCACGCCCGCTGCCGCCAGCGCCTGCAAATGCCAGTGCAGCAGCGGCTGGCCGCGCACGCGCAGCAGCGGCTTGGGCGTGGTGTCGGTCAAGGGGCGCATCCGCGCGCCCCGACCAGCGGCCAAGAGCAAAGCGGGGACGTTGGTGGCCATTGCGGCAGTGGCGGCGGGTGGATAAAGCATGGTCGCCACTGTAATGCGCACGGCGCTTTATCAGCCCGATGCCGTGTTGGCATAGGGTGCAGCGCGCGCTGTGATGGGTAGCGCCGCTAAAATCTCGGGTTTTCTCTCATCTTCCTCACCGGACTTGCCCTGATGGCCAACTCACAACAAATGGCGAATGCGATCCGCGCACTCGCAATGGACGCTGTTCAACAAGCCAACTCGGGCCACCCGGGAGCCCCCATGGGCATGGCCGACATGGCGGTAGCGCTGTGGGGTTCGCACCTGCAGCACAACCCTGCCAACCCCCACTGGTTGGACCGCGACCGCTTTGTGCTCTCCAACGGCCACAGCTCCATGCTGCTGTATGCAGTGCTGCACTTGACGGGTTACGACCTGCCCATGCAAGAGCTGAAAAACTTTCGCCAACTGCACAGCAAGACCGCCGGCCACCCCGAGCACGGCGTCACGCCAGGCGTCGAAACCACCACCGGCCCACTGGGCCAAGGCATCACCAACGCCGTCGGTTTTGCGCTGGCCGAAAAGCTGTTGGCCAAAGAATTCAACCGTCCACGCCACACCGTGGTCAATCACCACACCTACGCCTTCTTGGGCGACGGCTGCTTGATGGAAGGCATCAGCCAAGAAGCGATTTCGCTGGCCGGTGCTTGGAAGCTGGGCAAGCTGATTGCGCTGTACGACGACAACGGCATCAGCATTGACGGCCAAGTCGCGCCATGGTTTATCGACAACACGCCCCAGCGCTTTGCCGCCTGCGGCTGGAACGTCATCGACGCCGTCGATGGCCACGACGCCGGTGCCATTGCGGCGGCGCTGACGCAGGCCAAAGCGCAGTGCGATCGCCCGACGCTGATCGTCTGCAAAACGGCGATTGGCCAAGGCTCGCCCAACCGCGCGGGCACTGCCAAAGCGCACGGCGAGCCGCTGGGTGCCGAAGAAATTGGCCTGACGCGCGCCGCCATCGACTGGCCGCACGCGCCGTTTGAAATTCCCGCCGCCGTTTACCGCGACTGGGACGCCAAGGCCGCTGGTGCCAAGGCCGAAGCGGCTTGGGACAAGCGCTTTGCCGCCTACAACAAAGCCTTTCCCGAATTGGCGGCTGAATTTACCCGCCGCATGAACGGCGACCTGCCAGCGGCGTTTGCCCAGACGGCGGTTGATACCGTGGTCCACGCGCACACCGAAGGCGCTACCGTGGCCAGCCGCAAGGCCAGCCAGCTGGCGCTGGAAGCCTTTACCGCTGCGCTGCCCGAGCTGCTCGGCGGCAGCGCTGACCTGACCGGTTCCAACCTGACCAATACCAAGAGCACACCGGCGCTGCGTTTTGACGCCGCTGGCGAGGTGGTGCAAACCGAAGTCAGCGGCCAGCTGGTGGGCGGGCGCCATATCAACTACGGCGTGCGCGAGTTCGGCATGGCGGCCATCATGAACGGCGTGGCGCTGCACGGCGGCTTTATTCCTTACGGCGGCACCTTCCTCACTTTCAGCGACTACAGCCGCAACGCCATCCGCATGGCCGCGCTGATGAAACTGCGCGTGATTCACGTCTTCACGCACGACTCGATTGGCTTGGGCGAAGACGGCCCGACGCACCAGTCGATTGAGCACGCTGCCAGCCTGCGCCTGATTCCGGGTTTGGATGT
>CAIRYF010000068.1 GCA_903882725.1 uncultured Simplicispira sp. | reverse complement strand
CACCAAAGCCGTCACCAAGGGCTATGCGATTGGCTCGGCAGGTTTGGCCGCGCTGGTGCTGTTTGCCGACTACACCCACAAGCTAGAAAGCTACGGCCAGGCCATCAGCTTTAACCTGTCCGACCCGATGGTGATCGTCGGCTTGTTTATTGGCGGGCTGATTCCCTACCTGTTTGGCGCTATGGCGATGGAAGCGGTGGGCCGCGCTGCTGGTGCCGTGGTGGTCGAGGTGCGCCGCCAGTTCCGCGACATTCCCGGCATCATGGAAGGCACGTCCAAGCCTGAATATGGCCGCGCCGTTGATATGCTGACCAGCGCCGCTATCAAAGAAATGGTGGTGCCCAGCCTGCTGCCGGTGGTGGTGCCGATTGCCGTTGGCCTGCTGCTGGGCCCCAAAGCACTGGGCGGCTTGTTGATGGGCACCATCGTCACTGGCCTGTTTGTCGCCATTTCGATGTGTACCGGCGGCGGTGCTTGGGACAACGCCAAAAAATACATCGAAGACGGCCATCACGGCGGCAAAGGCTCTGAGGCGCACAAAGCTGCGGTGACGGGCGACACCGTGGGCGACCCCTACAAAGACACCGCTGGCCCGGCTATCAACCCGCTGATAAAAATCATCAACATCGTAGCCCTGCTGATCGTGCCACTGGTGGTGAAGTTTCACGCTGGCTAAGGCTGCGCTAACCAGACCTGCCCGCCACTCCCGCCTGTTTTTAATTAAGGCGCTATCAGCGCCGCAGGCCGGGCGTTGCCCCCATGGCTGCTATGGCTGCTATGGCTGCCATGGCTGTCTATCTGGAACACCGCCACCACCTGCACCAGCTCTGCAGCTTGGCTGCGCAGGCTTATCGCTTCGGCAGCCATTTCTTCGACCAAGGCAGCGTTTTGCTGCGTCGCTTGATCCATTTGCTGCACCGCTTCACCGACCTGACTGACCCCTTGTGCTTGCTCTTTGCTGGCGGCGCTGATATCACTCATCAAATGCGTGACACGATCAATGGCAGCTACCACTTGCGCCATGGTGGTGCCAGCTTTATCGACCAACACGCTGCCTCTGTCCACCCGCTCAACGCTGCTTTGGATCAGATTTTTAATTTCTTTGGCCGCATCTGCTGAACGCCCGGCCAGGCTGCGCACTTCAGACGCCACTACGGCAAAACCACGGCCCTGCTCACCGGCGCGTGCGGCCTCTACCGCAGCATTGAGCGCCAAAATATTGGTCTGAAAGGCAATACCGTCAATCACGCTGATGATGTTGCTGATTTGGTGGCTGGCTTGGTTAATGCCCTTCATAGTCTCTACCACCTCGCCAACCACTGCACCGCCTTGGGCGGCAATGTTGGACGCTTCGATCACCAGCTGATTGGCCTCGCGGGCACTTTCGGCATTGTGTTGCACGGTGGACGACAACTGCTCCATGCTGGCTGCGGTTTCCTGCAGTGCGCTGGCTTGCTGCTCGGTGCGCGCGCTCAGGTCATTATTGCCGTGGGCAATTTCGGTACTGGCCAAGGACAAAGCCTCTGAACCTTGGCGTACTTTGGCAACCACTTGCACCAAACTGCCGCGCATGGTTTGCATAGCCTCCAACATGGTGGCCACCTCGCGCAACCCACGCACCCGCACCGGCGTAGCCAAATCACCCGAGGCCATCGCGTCGGCGCTGCGAATAGCCTGCCGCAGCGAAGAAGCTATCTGCTGATAAACATACCAAAACACCAGCAGCAAAGTAGCCAGCAGGCAAACCGACAAAGCGCTGACAATATAGAACCAGCGAAGTTTGTGGGCTTGAACAACGGCGATATCGTTTTGTGTGCGCTGATCCAACAAAGTAAAAAACTGATCTACAGGTGCCATGATTTTGGCTTTGTTCGCGTGGTACTGGGCATCGTGAACCATCGCACGGGCAGAGGCCAAGTCAGTATCGCCCTCTTGCACCAAGCCTTTATTGCGTGCTTCTAGGTGGCGTTTGACGAGATCCATAGCCACGACCTCGGTTTTTACCAACGCGTTTGACAAGGCTGCTGCTTCGTCCAGCTTGCCCAACTCGGCTGCGCTAAAACCAGCCCGCTTCATCAAGTCGCTTAAAGCCACCGCTGGGCCAGTGCCTTTGCTCGGAGTCATGTCTGCGGCGCGAAAGTCCCAGTAGATTTTTTCGTAGCCATTGGGGCGCGGCTTTACACCGTTGCGAACGTCCAGCACCTCTTGGTACTGCGCCGCCCATTTGGGATCGCCCGTCACGGTGTAGGTGCGCACCAAGCGCGTCAGGTCGTCCGAGCTTTGCCGCAGTTCATCTGCCAACAGGTACGAGTCATAACGCGCTTCGTTGGCACGGGTTACCGCTTCAGAGGCCGCCTCT
>CAIRYF010000067.1 GCA_903882725.1 uncultured Simplicispira sp. | reverse complement strand
GGTGCTGGTGCTGCTGGTGCGGCAGGCGTTGCTGCTGCTGGTGCCGCCGCTGGCGTTGCTGCTGGAGCTGGAGCCGCTGCTGGCGCTGCGGCCTTGCTGTCTGTCGGTTTGCCAGTGACTTGTTTGTCGTTGGCTTTGGCGGCGGGTGCTGGTGCTGGTGCGCCGGTGTAAGTGCTGCCGTTAACGGTCAGGCCTTGCGCAGAGAATTTGGCCGCATTTTTCTTGCCCACTCCATTGACTCGGCTGATAAGGTCGTTCCAATCTTTGAAGTTGCCTTTTTTGCGCTCATCCAAAATTTTGTTTGAAACGGCGGGGCCAATGCCTTTGATGCCATCCAATTCAGCCGCGCTGGCTTGGTTGGCATCGACTGCTGCGAAAGATACAGCGGCATAGAGAAAAGTGAGCAAGAACAGAATTTTTTTCAGCATGGGAAACGCTCTTTAATAGTTGATTTGCAGGTTAATTTGCGGCGGGATCACCGCAAAACGGATCATATCTGGCGGCATATTCTGTGCGTATCTTGGCGCAAAAAATAGTACGCACAGTGCGCACTGCGCAATACCCAGTCGGGCGTTTGCCGCCGAAGGGGCTTTGTGGGTTAACCTTTGCCGCCACGCGCCGCTGTTATTGGATGGCCGCTAGAGTGCAATTCAGGTGTGGATTCGACCCACTGGCGCACCCGCTCGGCATCGCCCAAACGGCTGAATTTTCCGGCGGAGTCCAAAAACACCATGATCAGCTTGCGCCCAGCAATTTGAGTTTGCATCACCAAGCAGCGTCCGGCTTCAGAGATGTAGCCGGTTTTTTGCAACCCAATGTCCCACGAGGCGCTGTGTACCAAGCGGTTGGTGTTGTTGTATTGCAAGGTGCGCTTGCCCACGGCCACTTCGTAGCCGGGCGAGGTCGAGAACTCGCGCAGCACCGGATCGCTGTGCGCTACGTTGACCAAAATAGCCAAATCGCGTGCGCTGGATTGGTTTTTGCTAGACAAACCGGTCGGTTCGACGTAGCGCGTGTCGGTCATGCCCAAAGCGCGTGCCCGGCCATTCATTTGCGCCACAAAGGCGGTTAAACCACCGGGGTAAGTACGGCCCAGTGCATTGGCGGCGCGGTTTTCGCTTGACATCAGTGCCAAATGCAGCATTTCGCGCCGGGTCAAAGTGGTGCCCACTAGCAAGCGCGAGCGGCTGCCTTTTTCGGTGTCCACATCGTCTTGGGTGATGGTGATCAGCTCATCCATTGGCAAGCGTGCTTGGCTGATGAGGTGCCCAGTCATTAACTTGGTGAGTGAGGCAATCGGCAAGATGGCATGGTCATTTTTGCGCAGCAAAACCTCTTTGGTGTCCTGGTCAATGATCAGGGCCACGCTGGATTTGAGATCGAGAGGGTCGCCGATGGCGTGCAGTCCAGCCAATTCGCCAAACGATTGTTTGGCCGGTGCCACGTAAGCCGCGCGCACCGGAGTGTGGGCTGAAGACGCCTTGATGCGTGATAGTTTGGCGGTTGATACGGCGGCAGTAATGCGCGATGCCCTGGCTCCCGATGCAGCGCCCGCGCGCGATATTTTGGATCGGGCTGTCAAAGGTTTGTGCGACGCTGTGCGTGCGGTCGAGCGCTTGGCACTGGCGGCACTGACTTGCTGTTTTTTGGCGGGTGATTTTTTGCGCTCTGCGGCATGGACACCTGGCGCTGCCAAGGCAATGCCAAGCGCTGCTATGCCCAACACCTGAAACAACGAGCGCAATGCAGTGCGGGGTGAGCGATGCATCGAAATATCTCCAAACGAAAAATTGTCCGCAGTGTAGCAAAATAAAAAAATCGCGCAAGATCAACACCTTGCGCGACTCTTCAATAATCTAGATGAGATTAGAGATGGCCTGTTCTGCTAACAGTTACTTTTTTTTGACAATTTAGCCTTGCGCCGCTAACCGCTCGGCCTTGCTGTGCAATTTGTTCAGGGCATGGAGATAGGCCTTGGCCGAGGCCACCACAATGTCGGGGTCGGAGCCAACGCCATTGACCACGCGGCCACTGTTTTGCAAGCGCACCGTCACTTCGCCCTGGCTTTCGGTCGAGCCGCTGATGGCGTTGACCGAATACAGCACCATCTCGGCACCACTTTGGGCGTGGGCTTCAATCGCTTTGAGTGACGCATCGACCGGGCCATTGCCTTGGGCTTCGCTGCTTACTTCTTTGCCATCGACGGTGAATACCACGCGGGCGTGTGGGCGCTCGCCGGTTTCGCTGTGCTGGGCTAAGGAGACAAAGCTGTATTGCTCTTGCACGTTGCCCAAGCTCTCGTCGTTGACCAGCGCCAAGATGTCTTCGTCAAAAATCTCGCTCTTGCGGTCGGCCAACTCTTTGAAACGGGCAAAGGCGGCGTTGGTTTCGACTTCGCTCTCCATGCTCACGCCCAACTCTTGCAGGCGTTGCTTGAAGGCGTTGCGCCCGCTCAGTTTGCCCAACACGATTTTGTTGGCGCTCCAGCCCACGTCCTCGGCGCGCATGATTTCGTAGGTGTCACGCGCCTTGAGCACGCCGTCCTGGTGGATGCCGGATGCGTGGGCAAAAGCATTCGCGCCCACCACCGCCTTGTTGGGCTGCACGACGAAACCGGTGGTTTGCGACACCAGGCGTGACGCCGGCATGATCTGCTGGGTCT
>CAIRYF010000066.1 GCA_903882725.1 uncultured Simplicispira sp. | reverse complement strand
GCCACCACAAACAGCCTGCGCGTGGCTTTGTTGACGCTGACGTCGGTGGCCTGCGCCGACAGCAGCACGGCGGTCAGCAGCTCAAAGACGCTGGTGTATTGCAGCTCGGTTTGGGGGTGCGGATTAGCCGCTTTGAGCGTGGCAAAGAAGGGTGGTATGCGTGTTGTTTTCATAAAAATGCGCCGACAATCTGGGCGTTTCCCGTGGTGTTTGTATTTTCTGTTTTTGTCCTCATTGAAAGCTCCGCCCATGCAATTTGCCGATCGCCTCCATAACGTTGAAACCTCTGCCATCCGCGAGCTGTTTAAGCTGCTGGGCAAGCCCGGCATCATCAGTTTTGCCGGCGGTTTTCCGGACAGCGCGCTGTTTGACGTGGACGGCATTCGCGCCGCCAGCCAGCAGGCGTTGCAAGACGAGCCGGGCGCGGCGCTGCAATATGGCGCTACCGAGGGCTACCAGCCGCTGCGCGAGCAATTGGCACAGTTCATGGCCAGCAAAGGTGCGCAGGGCGTAGCGCCGGACAATCTGATCGTCACCACTGGCAGCCAGCAGGCGCTGGATTTGCTGGGCAAAACGCTGATCAACCCGGGCGACAAGGTGATTGTTGAAGGCCCGACCTTTTTGGCCACTATCCAGTGCTTTCGCCTGTACGGTGCCGAGCTGATCAGCGCGCCCATCGACGGCCATGGGGTGCAAACCGATGAGTTGGAAAGGCTGATAGTCCAGCACCAGCCCAAATTTGTCTATTTGATTCCCACCTTTGGCAACCCCAGCGGTGCGCTGCTGAGTCTGGAGCGGCGCAAAAAAGTGCTGGAGCTGGCAGTGAAGTATCAAACGCTGATCGTCGAAGACGACCCGTATGGCGACCTGTTCTTTGGCGCAGCGCCGCCGCCCAGCTTGCTGGCGCTCTCTAGCCAAGTGCCGGGCAGCCGCGAGCTGCTGGTGCATTGCGGCAGTTTGAGCAAAGTGCTCTCGCCCGGGCTGCGCGTGGGCTGGATGGTGGCACCAGCAGCCCTGCTGGCCAACGCCACCATGTGCAAGCAGTTCAGCGATGCCCATACCAGCACCTTTGCCCAGGCCACGGCGGCGCAGTATTTGCAGGCCGGTCGTATGCCCGCTACGCTGGCCAAAGTGCGCGCGGTCTACGCCGAGCGCGCCCAGGCCATGGCCGAGGCGCTGCGGCGCGAATTGGGCGCTGCGGTAGAGTTTGTTCAGCCACAAGGCGGTTTGTTCTTTTGGCTGCGCCTGACGGGAGCGGGTGGCAAGCTGGCCGACGGCAAATTGTTGGCCCAACGCGCCATCGATCAAGGCGTGGCGTTTGTGCCCGGCGCGCCGTTCTTTTGCGCCCAACCCGACCACGCCACGCTGCGTCTGTCGTTTGCTACGGCTGATGTGGACAAAATCTGCGAAGGCGTGGCGCGCTTGGCCAAAGCGCTGTAGGGTCGCCAGCTGCTTGGGCTATAAAACCGCCCTTGCTGCTCGCAAGCGTTAGCAGCTATTTTTTATTTTTTTAGGTGATGGTTTGATTGCTTATTTTGTTTGCTCGCCATGCCTTCTACTTCCTTCTCTACGGTCTTTGCTGCCGCTTTGCGTGCCAGCGCTGGTTGGGCGCGCCACCACGCAGTGTGGCGATCGGTACGCAAAAATCGATTGATATGGGTGGTTTGGTTGGCGCTGCTGTGTGCCTTGGCGT
>CAIRYF010000065.1 GCA_903882725.1 uncultured Simplicispira sp. | reverse complement strand
GGCAAAGCGGGCCAGACAGTCCCAGCCGCGCTGCATGGCTTCGTTGTTCAAATTACGTTGCTCATCGAGACCGCTGCCTTGGCGCACGGTTTCTTTGAGGTATTCGACGCGTTGGATATGGCCGTGCTTGAAGCGGCCGATTTCAAGGCGAAAGCTGTTCGATCCCAGATCGATTGCAGCGAGCAGTGTTCCGTTGTGCATGGCGGTGCGCTGATAGCGCCAGTTTAGAGGCAGCAAAGCATAGCATTCGCGCCAAGTGGCAAAGAATAAGAGCGCGGCTACAAGTGCCCAGCGTGCCTGGGCTTGAGTTCAGAATGCCAAGCTACACTCCCCCAAATGCGCAAGAAGCCCCGTCCAACTCAGTAGGCCGCTTGCGGCCCGCAGCCAAAGGCGTCGGGTTCGGGCGGGCAGGGATAGCTTGGAGTTTGTTGCTGTTGTTCTGTAATAATTTGTCTTATGGATTGCACCCAAACACCGCGCCTGCGAATTAACGACAAGCATTACAAGATGTTGTCTGCGGTGGCGTGTAAGGTCAACCAAGTCTGGAGCTTTTGCAACGAAACCAGCCACCGTGCTGTCCGAGAACGGTGCCAGTGGCGCAGTGGCTACAGCCTGCAAAAACTGAGCAACAGTTTCAGCCAATGCGATGGCGTGTGCATCGGTTCGCCCACCGTGCAGCAAGTTTGCAAAGACTACGCCAAAGCACGTAGGCAATTCAAAAAAGCCAAACTGCGCTGGAAGCAAGAATCCCCGTCCTTTAGGGCGGGAAGGATGCCAATGCGCCAGCGCTTTATACCGTTCCACGCACTGGTTACATCGCGCTTTTTTGAATATACAAAAGGAAATACCCATGAAAAATTCATGGAAAATTTTGAGCAATCTGCGGCGCATCCTTGCGGTGTCGCTGGCGAGTTTGGCTCTGTCGACTGCTAGCGCGGCTACCACAGATAGAGTCATGCTGGGCGAGTCCGCCGGTGTGGGCCAAGCGGCGCTATTGTCACCAGTGCTGCGTGCTGCATTGCAAAATTTGACCAGCGCTGCGCAGAAAAATGGCTCAGTGCGCGTGATAGTGGGTGTGCGCGTGGCATTTGCCCCGGAAGCCAAGCTGGCTGCAGCCACCGCAGCCCAGCAGCGCAGTGAAATTGCCAGCGCGCAAGCCACCGTGCTCTCGCGCCTACCCATGGCAGCACAGCCCGGCAGTACCGTGCGGCGTTTTACCAGCATCCCGTATTTGGCTATGTCGGTGACGGCGCAGGATCTGAAAGCGCTGGAGCAAATGCCTGAAGTTACCTCCATACAGAAGGATCGGGCCGTGCCCGCTATGTTGGCCAGCAGCGTGCCTTTTATCGGTGGTGCCACGGCTTGGGGCAATGGTTATAGCGGTGCTGGGCAAGCGGTAGCGGTGCTTGATACGGGCGTAGAAACAACACATCCGTTTTTGGTAGGCAAAGTCATTGCAGAGGCTTGCTACTCCACCACGGATATGAATCAAGGATCTATTTCCGCTTGTCCTAGTGGGGTGAGTGCCTCAACGGTTGCGGGCTCTGGCGCGCCTTGCGATGGAGCTACTGGTTGCTCACATGGTACCCATGTAGCAGGCATTGTGGCTGGCAACGGCGGACCCAACAACGCTCCTGCTGGAGTAGCTAAAGACGCCAGCATTATTGCAATGCAAGTTTTTTCAATCTTCAGTACAGAAGATGTTTGTGGTGTTGGTGACGCGCCCTGCGCACTCACCTTCACCTCTGACCAGATCATGGCGCTAGAGCGGGTCTATGCTTTGCGCAATACACACCCGATTGCCGCCGTCAATATGAGCCTGGGTGGAGGTCGTTATTACAACCAGACCACTTGCGATGCCGAGAATGCAGAGATTAAAGCCGCTATTGATAATCTGCGCGCTGTCAATATTGCTACCATTATCTCTTCAGGTAATGACGGTTACACCGACTCAATAAAGGCGCCGGGTTGTATTTCTAGTGCTATCAG
>CAIRYF010000064.1 GCA_903882725.1 uncultured Simplicispira sp. | reverse complement strand
GTTGGTATTTGTCTCAGCGCCTTCGGTTGCTCACACAGGACACTCCCAATCCGCATCCCGCAGGCGTGCAGGCATCGACCGCAGCAGCCCCCACCGCCGCCGAGGCCGCCTGATGCTGCTCAACACCCTGCTTCTCGCCCTGCGCTCCATCCGGCGCAATTTGATGCGCTCGTTTTTGACCATTTTGGGCATCGTGATTGGCGTCAGCGCCGTCATCACCATGGTGACGCTGGGCAATGGCGCGACGCTGGCGATTCAAAACCAAATCTCGGGTCTGGGCACCAACTTGCTGCAAGTGCGCCCCGGCCAGCGCATGGGGCCGGGCAGCGGCGGTGCGCCAGCGTTCAAAGACGTTGATGCCGATGCCATTGCCCAACAAATTGGCGGTGTGCTGGCCGTGGCCCCCGAGGGCCGCACCGGTGCCACGGTGGTCGCTGGCGGGCGCAACTGGACCAGCAGCATCATCGGCAGCACCAATGCGTGGCTGCAAACGGGCAACTGGACGGTGCAAAGTGGGCGCGAATTTAGCAGCGCCGAACTGCGTGCCGGTGCCGCCGTTTGCATGATTGGCAGCACCGTGCAGCGCGAGCTGTTTGGCAGCAAAGACGCTGTGGGCCAGCCCATGCGCGTCAAAGCCTTTTCGTGCGAAGTGGTCGGCGTGCTGGGCACCAAAGGCCAAGGCGCTTTTGGCAACGACCAAGACGACGTGGTATTGGTGCCGCTCAAAACCCTGCAACGGCGCGTGACTGGCAGCACCCGCGTGCAAACGCTGCTGGTGTCGATGCAAGACGGCAGCGACCCCGAGCGCGTCAAAGCCAGCTTGACGCAATTGCTGCGCGAGCGGCGCAAACTGGCTGACACCGACGAAGACAACTTCAACGTCCTGGACACCAAGCAGCTGGCCGACACGCTCTCGGGCACCACCAAGGTGCTGACGACGCTGCTGGGCGCGGTGGCGGCGGTCAGTTTGCTGGTGGGCGGCATTGGCATCATGAACATCATGCTGGTCAGCGTGACCGAACGCACCCGCGAGATTGGCCTGCGCCTGGCGATTGGCGCACTAGAGCGCGAAGTGCTGCTGCAGTTTTTGATTGAGGCGGTGGTGCTGGCCGCGCTGGGCGGCTTGATTGGCATCGTGCTGGCCACCGGCGCATCGGTGCTGCTGGCCAAGGTAATGAGCGTGCCCTATGTGTTTAACGCCAGCGTCAACCTGATGTCGTTTGTGTTTTCGGCGGGCATTGGCGTGCTGTTTGGCTACTTCCCCGCCCGCCGCGCCGCCCGCATGGACCCGATTGAAGCGCTGCGGCACGAGTAAAGCGCTGTTTTTTTAGTTGAAACTGATTTACATCGAGCCGCCGTACTTCATACCTGTTGCATCCCGGACGATTGCATAGATAAAAATCCGCTAACAATTTGTTCCAACCTACGCACAAAAGCGCGTTTCTGAATTCAAACGCTGGTAGCGCACAAAGCTAAACGCCAGCCCGCTGGCGCTGACATACGCTTCACGCGCCGCTGCTTGCCACTCGGGGCCCAGCAGCGGGGCAAAGGCATCACCGTCAAAGTCTTGGGCGATTTCGGTCACTTCGACCCGCGTCGCCAGCGGCAGGGCTTGGGCGTAGATTTGCGCTCCGCCGATCACCCATACCGTCGGCGCTTGATCGCACATTTGTAGCGCCTCCGGCAGGCTGGATGCGCGCTGCACGCCGTTTTCGCTCCAACCGTCTTGCCGGGTGACGACGATGTTGCGCCGCCCCGGCAGCGGGCGAAAGCGCGCGGGCAGCGAGTCCCAGGTTTTGCGGCCCATGATGACCGGGCAACCCGTGGTCAGGCGTTTGAAGTGCGCCAGGTCTTCGGGCAAATGCCACGGCATGGCACCGTTCTTGCCAATGGTGCCGTTGGCGGCGCGGGCGTAGATGAGAGCGATTTCCACAGAGTTGACAGCCAATTGATAGTCAAAAGTGCCTCTAGCCCAATGAATACGTGCGCTAGTAGCTATTAAATAAGGAGTATTTTGA
The DNA here is from genome assembly GCA_903882725.1 of uncultured Simplicispira sp. Taxonomy (GTDB): domain Bacteria; phylum Pseudomonadota; class Gammaproteobacteria; order Burkholderiales; family Burkholderiaceae_C; genus Simplicispira. Next base: position 2,016 of record CAIRYF010000064.1, on the reverse strand, counting down.
GGTGGCTTACACCGCCACCGGCGCTTTGATGGCCGGGTGGTGTTGGTAGTGCAGCACTTCAAAGTCTTCGTACTGGTAGTCAAAGATGCTGTCCGGGCGGCGCTTGATGCGCAGCTGCGGGTACGGGTAGGCCTGCGGCGCGCGCGCCAGCTGGGTTTGCACCTGCTCCAAGTGGTTGTTGTAGAGGTGGCAGTCGCCGCCAGTCCAAATAAATTCGCCAACTTGAAGGTCGCATTGCTGCGCCACCATGTGCGTCAGCAGCGCATAACTGGCGATGTTGAACGGCACGCCCAAAAAGATGTCGGCGCTGCGCTGGTACAGCTGGCAGCTCAATGTGCCTTTGCCGCCCGGCGCTTGCGGCGGCGCGACGTAGAACTGAAAGAACGCGTGGCACGGCATCAGCGCCATTTGGTCCAGGTCGGCCACGTTCCAGCTGCTGACGATGATGCGGCGCGAGTCGGGGTTGGTTTTCAGCGTCTCCATCACTTGGCTGATTTGGTCGATGTAGCCGCCGCCGGGCGTGGGCCAGCTGCGCCACTGCACGCCGTACACCGGCCCCAAATCGCCATCGGCGCGCGCCCATTCGTTCCAAATGGTCACGCCGCGCTCGGTCAGCCAGTGGTTGCTGCTCGAACCGGTCAAAAACCACAGCAGCTCTTGGACGATGCTGCGCAGGTGGACTTTTTTGGTGGTGACCAGCGGAAAGCCTTCGGTCAAATCAAAGCGCATTTGGTGGCCGAACACGCTTTTGGTGCCGGTGCCGGTGCGGTCGCCCTTGTCCACGCCGTGGGTGAAGACGTGGCGCATCAGGTCTTCGTACTGCGTGCGCACTGGCCGCGCGGCCGCAGGCGTGCCAAACGCGGTGGTCTCGACTGTGCTGCCGTCGTCAAACACCAGCGTGCGTTCGGGCCAGCGCAGGGCGGCCAGTTTGTAGTGGGCGTTGACCGGGTGGCCCTTTTTGCGCGCGCTCCAGCGGGCGCCGACGCTGTAATCGACGCAAAACACGTTGTGGTGCTGGCCGTGCCACGCAAACGGCGCGGTGTCGCCAAACAGGCCAACTTCTTCAGCCGTGATGGTGTGCGGGTCGGGCACAAACGGGCGGCGCCAGTAGTGGCCAAACACCACTGGAATGCGCTCGTCGTAGCTGTCCCACCACGCCACGCGTTCAACAAAGCGCCATTTGCCACCGGCAAAAAACGGCACGCTGCCCAGGCGCTCCACGCCCGAGGTCAGCACCTTGAGCGGGTTGAGCATGGCTTTGAGCAGCTCGTTTTCGCCGTGTGCTGGCAAAAACGGCGGCGGGTGCTCGCCGTCTTCTAGGCTGTGCGGCCAGCTTTGGCGCTCGCTGGCCATGCGCTGCGCCAGCGTGCCAGCACGCGCTTGTTGGCGCACCATGGCTTCCCAGTGGTCGTATTCGCTGCGTGCGCTGCCCAGCGCCAAGGTGCGGGCCTGGGCAATGGGCGCGTCCAGCCACGCGGCGTGGACGATGCGCAGGTCTTGGCGCTCCAGCGCCACCGGCAGCGGTGCCAAAAATTCGATGATCGCCGCGCGTTCGGCCGCGCTGGGGCGGGCAAAGGGCGCGTATTTTGGTTGGTCGCTGGCGATGCGCGCGTCAAAGTACCAGCCCGAACCGTCTTTGACGTCACCGCGCAGCAGGTTGATTTCGTGGTTGCCCAGCACTGCCAGCGCGCGGCCAGCCTGCACCAGTTGGGCAATGCGCGCCAACACGGCGGGGCTGTCGGGGCCGCGATCGCAAAAGTCGCCAACAAACACCAGCGTGCGCCCCTGCGCGTGCTCGCCTTGGGGGCCGTAGCCCAAGTGCGCCAGCAGTTGCTCCAGCGCCTCGAATTCGCCGTGGATGTCGCCCACGATGTCCAGCGGGCCGGGGGGAAGGGCTTGTATCAGGCTCATATAGGGTGTTTTAGGCTTCTAGCCCTTATCTTGCTTGCGGTTGTAGCTATCAATTTTGATGATTTGTCTTTATTCGGCTGACCCAGCGTGGCCCAGAATGCGCCC
>CAIRYF010000063.1 GCA_903882725.1 uncultured Simplicispira sp. | reverse complement strand
CGTCCAACAAACGGATCAGACCGTGGCTTAGCACGATCTATCTTTTATGCGGTAAGCATCGCCGGCATGGGGTCGATTGAAACCATATCGCCCACGGCTGGATTGTGCCGCTCATGCTTCGGAGAGGGATTTTCCGTCGTGGGTGATGCTCAGAATGCCGTCGGCCGTGAAGTTGAGGGCGATGGTGTCATAGTGACGGTTGGCGGCGAAAAGGTAATGGTACTTCGCGAAAATCGCCTCGATCTGGGCCTGAGATGTGGCCGCCGCGTATTCACGCTGGAAGGGAATGGACTTGTTCAGCTCGACCATATGCGACGTGAGCGCGGAGGTGGTTCGCAGTGCCTGTTCTATCACCGGATTATCCTCCAGAGCTTGCTTGAATTCCTTAGCGTAGGGGTAATCGGCCGGTAACTGGATTTTCCCCATGGTGTCGTAGGTGATGTTTGCTGGCGGGGTTGGGATGCCGTTGTCGGCTAGGAAACCTGGCATGTGCGCCGAGATGTAGCTGGACAGCGCATCAATGTTCTGCTGGTTTGGAAGCAGCAGCGGTATGGAATCCAGGTTCACGACTTGGCCGGCTGGTGGCGCGAAGTAGGACTCGATGTCGAGTTCCATCGAGCCTTTAGTGGTGTCGAATTCAGCCTTGGCGCTGCTACCGACGGACGCGGCGGGTTTGGGTTGGGTTTCAGCAAAGGCATAGAGATCGCGTGCGGGCTGGGAAATCTTGACCGTATCAGCAGTATTTGCCGGCGACGCGGCCGAATATTGCCGGGCCGACGGAGAACGCGTCGATGCGGAAGAGAAGAGCAGCGCAGAAGTAGGTTGAACACTGTTCATGGCAGATTTCCGTTTTCGGATGCCATGAATCGCAGCAATGTGCATGCCAACGGCAGTTTTGACACCGGGATTGCGATGCCCCAACGTGAAGCCAACCTGCCGCTGGAGGGACCCCAACAGCGCATCCGTTGGGGGGTCGTGCTGAGCGTAGGATTGGGCGAAGCAGCTACGAGGGGGGCGGTATTGTGGAAGTCAGCGACGCTACGAGCAGCCCAGAATCATCGCCAAAGGCCGGATCAGACTGGAATGCGACACTCGCGGCGCCGAGCAAGTTCAGCGTTTTATGAAAAACGCATCGGTCGCGCCGTCGAGAACGTGGGGCCAGTATCGGGTGAGGTGCGGCCATTGGGTTCAACTGCTAGTCGGCAGGCAAGGAAAACGCGTCCGAATGGCTGCTCCCTACTATCGCTACATTCCCTGTCGACCCTCAAGAGACGGTCGCGGCTTTTGGTTCTATGGCCGCAGTGCAGTTAGAACCGACCATCAGGAATGTCCACTATTTGGAAGCCCCCTTTGGCAGCTTCAACTTACTCAATGCTGCTACCGCATCTTCTATCTCCCTCGGCTGCAACGCGGAAAAACCCAATATCCATCCATCATTTGCAGTAGTTCCGCTGTACAGGGCGCTCAGGCTTGGCGTTGCTATGCCATGCTCGCTAGCCTTTCGCGCCAGGTGCAGTTCACTGTTCTGCGGCAAACTTACGCAGAGTTGCAGGCCACCGCTGCAATTGAGCGGCTGCGCCCACGGCAAGCCGCGCGCAATCAACTCCAGCAGCAAGTCGCGGCGGCTACGGTAGAGCTGGCGCATAAGGCGCAGGTGCGCCGCAAAGTGGCCTTGCGCCATAAAGTCGGCGGTCACTGCCTGCGCCAGTTGTGCCACATGGCCGTCGTATACGTTGCGTGCAGTCACCATCGGCTGCACCAGCGCCTCGGGCAGGACGGCGTAGGCGATACGCAATGACGGATACAGCGTTTTGGAGAAGGTGCCGATGTAGATCACCCGGCTCCCGTCGTCCAACCCTTGCAGGCTGGGGGTGGGGCGGCTGTCGTAAAGGAACTCGCTGTCGTAGTCGTCCTCCACGATCCAGCACCCGTTGCGCTTGGCGTAATCCACCAGCGCTAAGCGCCGTTGCAGGCTGAGTGTGTGGCCAGTGGGGTACTGGTGGGTGGGTGTGAGATAGATAAGCCGAGGCGCAGTCAGCGTGAAGTCCGGCACTAGTCCCTGCTCATCTACCGGCAAGGGCACCAATTGTGCGCCGCCGGCTGCGAATGCCGTGCGCGCACCGCGGTAGCCGGGGTCTTCCACCCACACACGATCGCCAGGGTCTAACAACAATGTGGACGACAGTTGAAGCGCTTGCTGCGAACTCGTCAACACCAGTACTTGCCCCGGGGTGCAACGCACCCCACGCGAACTCACCAGGTACTGGGCGATGGCCTCACGCAGGTCTTCACGCCCCTGCGGGTCGCCATAACGCATCAGCGCCTCCGGGGTTTGGCGCAGACGCTTGTTGGTCAATTGGCGCCACAGGGCATGTGGAAAGGCCCGCAGGTCAGGACTGCCGGCGGCAAAGGCCTGCAGGCACAGTGGCTCCATGCAGCCGCCCGTGTCTACCATGCCCTGGCCCCGCTGCGACAAGATGGCCTGTGCTATCAACGGGCTCGTCATGCGGCTACGCTTGACGGGTGCCAGTGCAGTGCTCGCCTGCACCGCCACAAAGCTACCGTGGCCGATTCGGCGCATCACATAGCCTTCGGCTTCCAACTGCGCATAGGCGGCCTCCACCGTCACCCGGGACAGCCCCAAGTCTTGCGCCAGTATTCGAGTGGCCGGCAGACGTGCGCCGTGTTTAAGCGTCCCATCACGTATTGCGTCACGCAGCGCAGCACACAGGCGCTCGCGCAGGCCCATGCCGCTGGGCTCGGTAGCGTCCATCAGGCCCATCCACAAGTTGGGCTGCGAAGTCTTCATTGGTCTTATAGATATCTCAATATTGGTATCAATGATAAGTCCATTCCTCGCTAAAGTTCCTACATGGCCGCACGGGCCATCGTTTTCACCACCAACCGAAGATCACTACCATGACTACAACGAGCAATTCAGTCCTCGCATACCCTGCAGCCGACAGCGCCACGGCCATAGCCCATTTTTCGGCAACGTTCCAATTTGAAACCGATTGCTGGGATACCAATGACGCGATCGCGTCAGGTAACCCTGGCTTCGTCATCCTGGATGTACGCAGCCCGGAGTCCTATGCAAAAGGCCACCTCCCAGGCGCGATCAACTTGCTGCGGGGCAAAATCATTGCGTCCAAATTAGCCGCCTATCCAGCCGATACGCTGTTCGTCACGTACTGCGCAGGCCCACACTGCAATGGCGCGACCAAGGCTGCCATTGCCGTTGCCAAACTTGGCCGCCCAGTCAAAATAATGATCGGTGGTATCACGGGCTGGATAGACGAAGGCTTCTCCTTGGTGACTGAAGTCAGTCATTTGGCCGCTTAAATCGACCCTAGCGTTAGGTTCACCTTGCCCACCACCATGATCACCTCTGGCCGCCAAATACTTGCCATCTCCCTCGCCACTGAGTGCGTATGTTGAGCGCCAGTGTTGTCCCGCACGTCGTCCGTGCGGCGGTGCCTGCAGACGCTTCAGCGCTGGCACCGCTGTGCGCAGCACATGCCGCGTATGAGCGATTGCCTTACCACGAGGTGGGCCACGTCCGGCGCTTGCAAGTGGCCCTGTCCAGCGGTCAACTGCATGTTTGGTTGTTAGAGCGCGACGGCCTTGCTGTGGGCTACGCCAGTGTCACGCTGGACTTTGCAACCCTGAGCGGCCAGCGATTTGCGCATTTAGATTGCCTGTACCTCGCG
>CAIRYF010000062.1 GCA_903882725.1 uncultured Simplicispira sp. | reverse complement strand
CGCCACCGGTGCCCACAATGTCCACCAAATGGGTCTTGTCGGCCACCTCCACCTTGGTAGAGAACTCGCGCATCACCTGGGCGGCGGCGGTGATTTCGCCGATGGTTTCTTTCTTGACGCGCAAGCCGGTAATGATGGCGGCCATCATCACGGGCGACATCTCGCCGGACATGATCTGGCGCATCAGGTGCAGCATCTCGTCGTGGAAAATTTCGCGGTGCTCAATCAGGCGTTGCAGCGCTTCTTGCGGGGTAATTTGGCCCACTGGAGTCGTCATTGGGGTTTCCTTAAGTTGCAGGATTGTCGATCAATACACGCCGGTGCCCAACGCGAGCGCCTGCGCAGCGACGGGTTCGGCAAAAAAACGGCGAATACAGTCCAGCGTGTGGTCGATGCCGGGCGCATCCACATCCCGATGCGTGACAAAGCGCAGGCCAATCAGCCCGGTGGCGAGGACACCGTGGGTTTTGAGAGATTCCAGCAGCGCCGGGCCGCGCCCGTGGTCCACCTCAACAAAGACAATATTGGTTTGCGCAGACTTCACCCGCAAGCCATCGATTCCGGCCAGTCCGCTCGCCAAACGCTGCGCCAGCGCGTGGTCGTCTGCCAGCCGCTCCAGGTGGTGGTCCAGCGCGTACGAAGCCGCTGCGGCCAGCAAACCAGCCTGGCGCATACCACCGCCCGCCATCTTGCGGATCCGGTGGGCGCGGCCGATCAGGTCTTTTGAGCCACACAGGGCCGACCCGATGGGCGCGCCTAAGCCCTTGCTAAAACACACCGAGACGCTGTCAAAGTGGCTGGCGATGCGTTGCGCCTCAAGCGTAATTGCTCCCAAATTGATAGCTGCTTGCGCATATTCCACGGGGGCTAGAGCCTGATCAACTGCCGCATTGAACAAACGCGCTCCGTCCAAGTGGCAGGCCAGGCCCTTTTCACGCGCGATTCCTGTGGCTTGCGCCAGGTACGCCATGGGCATGCGGTGGCCGTTCCAGGTGTTCTCCAGGCACAAGAGCCGCGTGCGAGCAAAGTGGCAGTCGTCAGGTTTGACCGCCGTCGCGATGTCGGCTAGCGCCATGTGCCCATTCGCGTCCTGCACCAGCGGCTGGGGTTGGATGCTGCCCAGCACGGCGGCACCGCCGCCTTCATAGCGGTAGGTGTGGGCCAGTTGCCCGACGATGTATTCGTCGCCCCGCCCGCAATGGGCCAGCAGCGCACACAGGTTGCTTTGCGTGCCGGTGGGCATAAAAAGGGCAGCCTCAAAGCCCAGCATCGCGGCAATTTTGTCCTGCAAGGCGTTGACACTGGGGTCGTCGCCAAATACATCGTCGCCCAAAGGCGCGGCCATCATGGCCTCGCGCATGGCGGGGGTAGGCTGGGTGACCGTATCGCTGCGTAAATCAATAATTTTAGTCATTTATGCCTCTAGCCCTTACAAGCATTGCGTGAGCAGCTACTGAATTTATAGCAAGAAGTTCTTCAGCATGGCATGCCCATGCTCGGTAAGGATGCTCTCGGGGTGAAACTGCACGCCTTCCATGCGCACGGCGTGGGCCAGGCCCTTGTGGCGCACACCCATGATTTCGCCATCGTCTGTCCAGGCCGTGGTCTCTAGCGCATCGGGGCAAGTGGCACGCTCAATGGCCAGCGAGTGGTAGCGGTTCACCGTGAATTTCTCCGGTAAATCGGCAAACACTCCCGTCTGCGTGGTGGTAATCACACTGGTCTTGCCGTGCATCAGCTCCTGCGCGCGGCTGATTTTGCCGCCCCGCGCCGCACCAAAGGCTTGGTGCCCCACGCACACGCCCAACCTCGGCAACTTGCCCATAACGTGCTGAATCGCCGCCACCGAAATACCCGCCTCGGCCGG
>CAIRYF010000061.1 GCA_903882725.1 uncultured Simplicispira sp. | reverse complement strand
GTCTTTCGCATGAAGCTGCTGGGTGCCACCGTAGTGCCAGTCGAATCGGGCAGCAAGACGCTGAAAGACGCGCTCAACGAAGCCATGCGCGACTGGGTGGCCAATGTGGACAACACCTTCTACATCATTGGCACCGTCGCTGGCCCGCACCCTTACCCAATGATGGTGCGCGACTTTCAAAGCATCATTGGCACCGAGTGCCTGACGCAAATGCCGCTGGTACTGGCCGAGCAGCACATCCTGGCCCAACAGCCCGATGTCATCGTGGCCTGCGTTGGCGGCGGCAGCAACGCCATGGGCATCTTCTATCCCTACATTCCATTTGAAAACGTCCGCCTGATCGGTGTCGAAGCCGCTGGCGAAGGTCTGGACACCAAAAAGCACTCAGCCTCACTGCAACGCGGCAGCTCGGGCGTGCTGCACGGCAACCGCACCTTCATCCTGCAAGACAACAACGGCCAAATCATGGAAACGCACAGCATCAGCGCGGGTCTTGATTACCCTGGCGTCGGCCCCGAGCACGCCTGGCTGCAAGAAATTGGCCGGGCTGAATATGTCGGCATCACCGACAAAGAAGCGCTGTCGGCCTTTCACTACCTGTGCCGCACCGAAGGCATCATTCCGGCACTCGAATCGAGCCACGCCTTTGCCTACGCCATGAAGCTGGCCAAAGAAATGCGCCCCGACCAATCCATCTTGGTCAACCTCTCGGGCCGGGGCGATAAAGACATTGGCACCGTAGCCGACCTCTCGGGTGAAGATTTTTACGACCGCCCCTCCCTGCGCGGACTGGCCGTCAAAGGCGCTGAAAGCAAACCATGAGCCGCATCCAAAGCACTTTTGAGCAACTCCAAGCCCAAGGCCGCAAAGCCTTGATTCCCTATGTCGTAGCGGGCTTTCCGTTTGCCGACATCACGCCCGCCCTGATGCACGGCATGGTCGAAGCTGGCGCTGACATCATCGAGTTGGGGGTGCCTTTTTCTGACCCGATGGCCGACGGCCCCGTGATCCAAAAAGCCGGAGAAAAAGCCCTGGCCTTGGGCGTAGGCATGGCGCAAGTGCTGGCCCACGTCACCGAGTTTCGCAAACGCAACCACACCACCCCAGTGGTGCTGATGGGTTATGCCAATCCGGTCGAGCGCTACGACCAGCGCCATGGCACCGACGCCTTCGTCAACAACGCTGCTGCAGCGGGCGTCGATGGCGTGCTGATCGTCGATTACCCGCCCGAAGAATGCGTTGAGTTTGCCGCCAAACTGCGCGCCAAAAAAATAGACTTGATCTTCTTGCTGGCCCCCACCAGCACCGAAGAGCGCATGGCCGAAGTAGCGCGCGTGGCCAGCGGCTACGTCTATTACGTCTCTCTCAAAGGCGTGACTGGCTCGGCGGCGCTGGACACCAGCGCGGTCGAAGAAGCGCTGCCGCGCATTCGCAAACACGTACACATTCCGGTCGGCGTAGGCTTTGGCATCCGCGACGCCGCCACCGCCCAAATCGTGGGCCGCGTGGCCGACGCCGTAGTCATTGGCAGCCGCATCATCCAACTGCTAGAAGACCAGCCACACGAGAAAATCGTCCCGCTGACCATCAGCTTTCTGCGCGGCGTGCGCAAGGCGCTTGACGCCTAACAAGGAAACCCCATGTCCTGGCTTGAAAAACTCCTGCCCGCCAAAATCCAGCCCACCGACCCGACGGTGCGCCGCCAGATGCCCGAAGGTCTGTGGATCAAGTGCCCCAGCTGCGACAGCGTGCTCTACAAAACCGACCTAGAGCGCAACCAAAGCGTTTGCCCCAAATGCGGCCACCACCACCGCATTGGCGCGCGCGCCCGGCTCAACGCCTTTTTGGACTCCGAAGGCCGCTACGAAATCGGCCAAGAAGTCATTCCGGTCGATGCCCTGAAATTCAAAGACAGCCGCAAATACCCCGATCGCCTGAAAGAAGCGCTAGAAAACACCGGCGAGACCGACGCTTTGATCGTCTTTGGCGGTGCAGTGCAAAGCATCAACGTCGTCGTGGCCTGCTTTGAATTTGACTTTATGGGCGGCAGCATGGGCAGCGTCGTCGGCGAGCGCTTTGTGCGCGGCGTCGAAAACGCCATCGAACAAAAAGTGCCCTTCATCTGCTTTACCGCCACCGGCGGGGCGCGGATGAAAGAAGGTTTGCTGTCGCTGATGCAAATGGCCAAAACCAACGCCGCGCTGACGCGCTTGGCCAAAAAAGGC
>CAIRYF010000060.1 GCA_903882725.1 uncultured Simplicispira sp. | reverse complement strand
TCTGGCTTTTGATATGGCCCCCGTGGGCTTGGTGCTTTCGCGCAACCGCACCATGATCGACTGCAACCGCCAAGTCTGCGAAATGTTTGGCGCTTCGCGCGAAGTCTTGCTGGGCCAATCGTTCCAAATTTTTTATCCCAGCCTTGACGAATACGAGCGCTTGGGCGCGCACATGGCACCGATTTTGAACGCCAAGGGCTATTACTCGGACGACCGCATCATGAAGCGCGCCAACAACGAAATGTTCTGGTGCCACGTTTCAGGCCGCGCTCTGAACCGTGAAACCCCACACGCCTCGGGTATTTGGAGCTTTGAAGATCTGAGTTCACAGCGCGTCGTCAAAGCCGAACTGACTGGGCGCGAGCGCGAAGTAGCAGCCCGATTGCTGCAAGGCATGACCTCCAAAGAAATCGGCAAAGCACTGCTGATCAGCCACCGCACGGTGGAGATTTACCGCGCCCGCCTGATGCGCAAATACGGTGCCTCGACCGCTGCCGACTTGGTACACAAGCTGATTGCCGGCTGACCCCCCGGCCCCCACAATGGACCAGCTTGTTTTTCATTCACCCCAAGGAGATTTTGATGAAAAAACTCACCACTGCCGCTGGCGCACCGGTTGCCAACAACCAGGACTCCATTACCGCAGGCCCACGCGGGCCGATGCTGTTGCAGGACGTGTGGCACCTTGAAAAACTGGCCCACTTTCACCGCGAAGTGATTCCAGAGCGCCGTATGCACGCCAAAGGCTCGGGCGCGTTTGGCACCTTGACGGTGACAAACGACATCACGCAATACACCCGCGCCAAAGTGTTTTCACAAGTGGGCAAACAAACCGAGATGTTTGCGCGTTTTTCGACCGTGGCAGGCGAGCGCGGCGCAGCCGATGCCGAGCGCGACATTCGCGGTTTTGCCATGAAGTTTTATACCGAAGAGGGCAACTGGGACTTGGTGGGCAACAACACGCCGGTGTTCTTCTTTCGCGATCCGCTGAAATTCCCTGACCTGAACAAAGCCGTCAAGCGCAACCCCTACACCAACCTGCGCAGCGCCGAAGACAACTGGGATTTTTGGACTGGCCTGCCCGAAGCGCTGCACCAAGTCACCATCGTGATGAGCGACCGCGGCATTCCCAAAGACTACCGCCATATGCACGGTTTTGGCTCGCACACTTACAGCTTCATCAACGCAGACAACGAGCGTTTCTGGGTCAAGTTCCATTTCCGCTGCCTGCAAGGCATTGAAAACCTGAGCGATGCCGAAGCCGCCGCCGTCGTCGCCCATGACCGCGAAAGCTCACAGCGCGACCTGCTTGAAGCCATAGACCGGGGCGACTTTCCAAAATGGAAACTGTGTGTGCAAATCATGCCCGAGCAAGACGCTGCCACCTACCGCTTTCACCCGTTTGATTTAACTAAAGTCTGGAGCAAAAAAGACTACCCATTGATCGAAGTCGGCATCGTCGAACTCAACCGCAACCCGCGCAACTACTTTGCCGATGTCGAGCAAGCCGCCTTCACACCAGCCAACTTGGTACCGGGCATCAGCGTATCGCCCGACCGGATGCTGCAATCGCGCCTGTTCGCCTACGGTGACGCACAGCGCTACCGCGTCGGTGTCAACCACCACCAAATTCCGGTGAACGCGCCGCGCTGCCCGGTCAACTCCTACCACCGCGACGGCCTGATGCGCGTGGACGGCAACCACGGCGAGACCATTGCCTACGAGCCCAACACCCAAGGCGAATGGCAAGAGCAACCCGATTTTTCTGAACCACCGCTGGCCCTGCACGGCGCTGCCGATCGCTGGGACTACCGCGCCGACGACAGCGACTACTTCACCCAGCCCGGCGATTTATTCCGCCTGCTGACGCCTGATGCGCAGCAGTACCTGTTTGACAACACCGCACGCAACATCGGCAATGTCTCTGAGCACATCCGCGCCAAACACATTTGCCACTGCACACAAGCTGACCCGGCTTATGGCGCAGGCGTAGCGGCGGCGATTGAAGCCTTTCGCGCGGGCACGCTGAAATAAGCGCCAACACTGCCTCTGGCGCTGCTGCCTGCGCAGCCACAGCGCCTACTTTTATTCCAAGGAGACCCATGAGCAC
>CAIRYF010000059.1 GCA_903882725.1 uncultured Simplicispira sp. | reverse complement strand
GAAATCTGCAATGAAGGACGGCAAGCCGCCCGACACGATTTTGATTCTGCAAACGCCTACTGACCAACTGCTTACGCCGCACCTTCGACCCTGCGCGGCACTGCGGCGCTTTGAACCCGTGTAACCGGGTGCCATCAGCGGTTATTTTTCGTATCAAAAAATACCGCCCACGGGTTATTACTGATTTCGTAAGATTTGCGACAGTTTCAGGCCAATTTATCGTCAGGAATACGTCAGAAATACGTCAGATTACGAATTTCATCAGACTAGGTTTTTCCCTGATAGGGCATCCCCTAGGGGAAAAATAAAAAAATAAACCTCAAGCGGGCGCTTGAGCATCGACTTGTGCGCCCAAAACCATCAAATTGGGCATATCGGCGTTCCTGCAAATGCAGCTACCCAACCATAAAGTGTGGCGGCAACGCATCATCTTGGCCGATCCGAGGCCCAATGCGGCGGCGTGCGACAGCGTGCAGCGCCATTGCACCTAAAATTTTGAACCAGTAGCGCCCTTAGGTGAAGCCATCAAAATGGCACACCGCGTCTACAACACCATCGAAGCACAAAATCTATTCAAGGAATTAACCATGCAAAAACCAAGTCATTTATTGTTGGCCCTGTTGGCCGTTGTTGGCAGCAGCGCTGCTCTGGCACAAAGCAGCGTCACGCTGTATGGCCGCCTCAACACCAGCGTTGAGCACCAAAAAATCGGTGACGCTACCGTCAACGGTCTGGCCAACAACTCTTCGCGCTTTGGCTTCAAAGGCGTCGAAGACTTGGGCGGCGGTCTCAAGGCTGGCTTTGTGCTGGAAAGCGGCTTTGATTCGTCTAGCGGCGCAGCCGCCAAGAGCTTCTTTGGTCGCCAAAGCGAAGTGAATCTGTCGGGCGGCTTCGGTATGTTGCGTCTGGGCAATATGCCAGCAGCGTCCAACGACGCCACCGCTGACATCGTCAGCATGCACAACCACGACACCGGCTCATCGGCCGACGCGCTGTACGCCTACGTCATGCGCGATGTCAATAAAGTTTCCTACCGCACCCCCGTCATGGGCGGCTTGGATGTCGAAGCGGCTGTGAGCCTGCACGAGCAAGCCACCGGCGCCAAAAACGCTTTTGACTTGGCTGCCAACTACAACCTGGGCGCACTGGGCCTGGGCGCTGGCTACACCAAGCTGGGCGACATCAACCAGTTCGCATTGCGCGCGTCTTACACCATGGGCCCCTTCGTGGCCGCAGCCTACTACCAGCGTGACGAAAACGGCTTCGTGGTTGACGGTGGCAAGCGCGACACCTTCCGCGTCTCGGGCGCTTACATGATGGGCGCTTCCGAGTTCCACCTGAACGTCGGCCACGCTGGCAAGTACAAAAACGTGGCTGACAGCTCGGCGACCCAATACACCATCGCCTACAACTACAACCTGAGCAAGCGCACCAAGCTCTACACCTATTACACCAAGGTGGACAACAAGGTCAACGCTTCTTACGGCACAGGCGTGGATGGCGCTGACTTCAGCTCCTTCGCCCTCGGCGTTCGCCACAACTTCTAATAGCCGCCTCCCCCGCTGGGGAGCTTGCTAACTAAAGCCCCGTGCCTTTGAGGTACGGGGCTTTTTTTTGTGCAGTGCGCAGGCGGCGCAATTGCCACAAAATTAGCGCCCTCTCCACCACCGGCCACACCAGAGGCCCGCCGCCATGTCCCAGGCAATCATCCGCATCCGCGGCGCACGCCAGCACAATCTGCAAAACATCGATGTCGATATCCGCACCGGCGAGCTGACCGTGGTGACCGGCCCCAGCGGCTCGGGCAAGTCCAGCTTGGTGTTTGACACTTTATTTGCCGAGGGCCAGCGCCGCTATGTGGAAACCTTCAGCGCCTACGCGCGCCAGTTTCTCGACCGCATGGACAAGCCCGCCGTGGACAAGGTCGATGGCGTGCCGCCCGCCATTGCCATCGACCAGACCAACCCGGTGCGCAGCTCGCGCTCCACCGTCGGCACAATGACCGAGCTGAACGACCACCTCAAGCTCCTATTCGCCCGCGCTGGTCAGTTGTTTGACCGCCAGACTGCGCAGCCGGTGCGCCACGACTCGCCCGAGAGCATTTATGCCGCGCTGCAGCGGCTGTGCCTTAAAGCCGGCGACCCGCGCATCGCCATCACCTTCCCGGTCGAATTGCCCGCCGCCACCAGCGCCGACGAGGTGGCGCAGTGGCTCTCAGCCAGCGGCTTTACCAAAGTGCAGGCCGAACGCGAGGTTGAAGGCGAAGCGGGGACAGTCAAATTATTGGACGTGGTCGCCGACCGCTTTCGGCTGGGCAATGCCGAAAAAGCGCGCGCCATCGAGGCCATCGAAGTGGCGCTGAAACGCGGCAGCGGCCGACTGAATGTCTATTGCTTGGCCGACGCGGACGCACCCGAGATTTGGAAATTCTCCACCGGCCTGCATTGCCCCGACAGCGACCTGCGCTATGCCGAGCCGCTGGCGTCGATGTTCTCCTTCAACTCCCCAGCGGGGGCGTGCAAAACCTGCAAGGGCTTTGGCCGGGTGATTGGCGTCGATTGGGGGCTGGTGATTCCCGACGACAAAAAAAACCTGCGCAGCGGTGCTATCAAAACACTGCAAACCCCAGCGTGGAAAGAAAACCAAGACGACCTGATGCGCTACGCCGAGGCCGCTGGCATTCCACGCGACACGCCTTGGAAACAACTCAACGCCGCGCAGCAGCAGTGGGTGATAGGCGGCGCGCCCGACTGGAGCGGCCAATGGAACCAGCAGTGGTACGGCGTGCAGCGCTTTTTTGACTATCTGGAAACCAAGTCCTACAAGATGCATATCCGCGTGCTGCTGTCCAAATACCGCAGCTACACGCCCTGCCCGAGCTGCGCCGGTGCGCGCCTAAAGACCGACAGCCTGCTGTGGCGCATCGGCGCTCAAGCCGACGCCGACGCGGTATTGCCGCCAGCGCAACGCTTTTTGCCGCCCGGCACAGCGTGGAGCCGCGCCCAGTTGGAAGCGCTGCCGGGGCTGTGTCTGCACGACTTGATGCTGTTGCCGCTGGACAAACTGCGCCAGTTCTTTGCCCGCATGGCAGAACAAAACACTAAAAATACTACTGATTTAATAGCTACTACCGCAGACAACATAAGGGCTACAGGCCCATTTGACCAAAATAATGGCGACGCGCAAGCGCTCAAGCTGCTACACGCCGAAATCGGCACGCGGCTGCAGTATTTGTGCGACGTCGGCATTGGCTACCTGACGCTGGACCGGCAAAGCCGCACGCTCTCGGGCGGCGAGGTGCAGCGCATCAACCTGACCACGGCGCTGGGCACCTCGCTGGTGAACACGCTGTTTGTGCTGGACGAGCCCAGCATTGGCCTGCACCCGCGCGATATGCACCGCATCACCGAAGCCATGCTGCGCTTGCGCGATGCTGGCAACACGCTGGTGGTGGTCGAACACGACCCGGCGGTGATGCTGGCCGCCGACCGCGTGCTGGACTTTGGCCCCGGCCCCGGCGAGCGCGGCGGGCGCATCGTCTTTGACGGCACGCCCGAGGCGCTGCGCAGCGCCGACACGCTCACCGGCCAGTATCTGGGCGGGCGCAAACGCATCGGCGCAGCCTTTGCCCGCCAAGTGCAAGACAGCACACCGCGCCTGACGCTGGAAGGCGTGCGCGAGCACAACCTAAAAAACATCACAGTGGCCTTTCCGCTGCAACGCTTGGTCACCGTGACGGGCGTCAGCGGCTCGGGCAAATCCAGTTTGATTCAAGACGTGTTGGCACCGGCCTTGCAGCGCCACTTGGGCAAAGCCACCGAAACCCCCGGCGCTTTTGAGCGCCTGAGCGGCACCGAGACTTTGAGCGACGTGGTGTTGGTTGACCAATCACCGATTGGCAAAACCGCGCGCTCCAACCCGGCCAGCTATGTCGGCGCGTGGGACAGCCTGCGCCAGCTGTTTGCCAGCGCGCCGCTGTCGTGCGAACGCGGCTACAGCGCCAGCAAATTCAGCTTCAATAACGGCGACGGGCGCTGCCCGAGCTGCGGCGGCTCGGGCTTTGAGCACGTTGAAATGCAGTTTTTGAGCGACGTCTATTTGCGCTGCCCCGACTGCAACGGCCAGCGCTACCGGCCCGAGATTCTCGAAGTCACCATCGAACGCGGCGGCAAAAACCTGAACGTCGCCGAGGTGCTGGCGCTGACGGTGAGCGAAGCCGCCGCGCTGTTTGCGGACGACCGCGACGTAGTGCGCGCGCTGCAACCCATCGTCGATGTCGGACTGGAATATGTGAAGCTGGGCCAGCCAGTGCCCACCCTGAGCGGCGGCGAGGCGCAGCGGCTCAAACTCGCTGGTTTTCTGGCTGGCGCGGCCAAAACTGCCGCGTCCAGCCGCCAGCCACTGGCACGCAAAGGCACGCTGTTTTTGTTTGACGAGCCGACCACCGGCCTGCACTTTGATGACATTGCCAAGCTGATGCGGGCGTTTGGCAAGTTGCTGGACGCTGGCCATTCGCTGATCGTCATCGAGCACAACTTGGACGTGATTGCCGCCAGCGACTGGCTGATTGACCTCGGCCCCGAAGGCGGCGAGGCCGGCGGCTGGGTCGTCGCCGAAGGCCCGCCCGACGTGCTGCGCCAGCACGCCAGCTCGCACACCGGCGCGGCGCTGCGCGACTATGCACAGGCCATCGGAGCAGCGGCCCACAGCGTGCAAGAGAATGCCTCAAACGCCTATCTACTCCTAAAAACAGAGCTACCAGCGCAAGCAGATAAAGGGCTAGAGGCCAAAAACACTAAAAATACCATCGACATCGTCAACGCCCGCGAGCACAACCTGAAAGGCTTGAGCGTCAGCATTCCGCGCGGCCAATTCAGCGTGGTGACGGGGGTGAGCGGCTCGGGCAAATCGACGCTGGCGTTTGATATTTTG
>CAIRYF010000058.1 GCA_903882725.1 uncultured Simplicispira sp. | reverse complement strand
GGCCAAAAAGCGTGCGCGCTTGATGGCGGTGTTGAGCTGGCGCTGGAAAATGGCGCGCGTGCCAGTCAGGCGCGCAGGGATGATCTTGCCGTTTTCAGCGATGAAATCGCGCAGCGTGTCCACGTCCTTGTAGTCGATTTCTTCGACGCCAGTGACGGTGAAGCGGCAAAAGCGCTTGCGCTTGAACAGCAGCGATTGGGTGTTGCGCTTAGGGCGCTTGTCTTTGTTGAATTTCTTGAACGTGGCCATTGCGGACCTCTCGAAAATTAATTTGTTTGAATATCCTGCACGTGCAGCACTGCGTGTTTGCCGTTGCGCGGGGTGGCTAAAAAACCAGTAAAGAGCCAAGCGCTGCCAAGGGGCTGCTGGGCCAATCGCTCGGCCATGGCACCAAAAGCCACTGCTTTTATTGCCGCATTGACTTCACGTTGCTGACCAGCCTCTTGCTGCTGCGAGTGGTGCTCTAGGCGCAACTCGATGGCGGGCAATCCGGCGGGCGTGTAGCGCAGGGTTTGGGCCTCAGCGATACAGGCGTTCAGGACAACGCGGTTGATGGGGTTTTCTAGGTTCTCCACTCCCTTGGCAAACCAGTGTGCTTAACGTTCAGCGCGCTCAGTGCGTTCTGGACGCTCGGTGCGTTCTGCTCGCTCGCCACGGTCTTGGCGTTCGCCGCGCTCGCCGCGCTCGCCAGAGGCGGCGTATTCGGCTTGGCTGACTTTACGGGCTTCTTCGCGCTCGACGGTCTTCATCATGGAAGAAGGGCCGGTGTCGGCGCTCTTCTTAAGCACAGTGAGGTGGCGCAGCACGGCGTCGTTGAACTTGAAGGCGTGCTCCAGTTCAGCCATCACTGCCTGGTCGGCTTCGATGTTGACGCACAGGTAGTGGGCCTTGGCCAACTTGTTGATCAGGTACGCCAGTTGACGGCGGCCCCAGTCTTCAACGCGATGCACCTTGCCACCGCCAGCGGTGATCATGCCCTTGTAGCGTTCGAGCATGGCGGGAACCTGCTCGCTTTGATCCGGATGGATCAACAAAATGATTTCGTAATGACGCATGCATACTCCTTTTGGGTGAAAACCGCCCACTGCGTCTGTAGTGATGCGGTAAGGCAAAGTCGCCGATTATAGTATGCGCCGCCCACACCGTCTTATCGCCCCTGAAATGCCCGCGTATGCTGTGCCTTGAAATGTAGGCCCGCTGCTCCATGTATGCACTGGATACGGTTTCTATACGGTTTCTTTCTATATCAAACTACCTGCCATGTCAGATAACAACCAGCCCAATCACCCCTACTCTGCACCCCTGTCGCCCGAAGAAATGGAGGCCGCTATGGCTGCCAATGCCTCTGACGAAATGGATCGCTTGAAGGCCGAGCTGGCCGAATTGAAGGCCAAAAGCGCCGATCTGGCCGACCAGTTTTTACGCGCCAAGGCCGACACCGAAAATGCCCGTCGCCGCGCGGAAGAAGAAATCAGCAAAGCGCGCAAATTCAGCATTGAAAGTTTTGCCGAAAGCCTGCTGG
>CAIRYF010000057.1 GCA_903882725.1 uncultured Simplicispira sp. | reverse complement strand
TCCGGGAAGATGCCGTGAAAACCCTGCACGTTGGGCAGGTCGGTGATTTTGTCGCAGACAAAGTAATCAAGACGGACACGTGCAATACGGGCGTTGATTTTGTCGTTAATCCAAGCGTAGCGACCGTCGTAGTTGCCGTCTTTGTACGAAGCGTGCGTGTGGTGCGTGTCGGCTACGGTGTAGCGCAGGCTGCCATCGGGCTTGGTGCCCATGATTTTCTTGGATTCATTGGTGATTCCCCAGCCCACCAGCGCATCGGGGACAAAGCAGGGAATACGGTGCAATTCACGCCCCGAAGGCATACCCAAAATGCGCATATCGCCAGTGTGGCCACCACTCCAGATACCGTAGTAAGTGTCGAGTTCACCAGGTTTAAGGTGCGTGCTACCGCTAGAGTGGGCGGGTGCGGGTGCAGGTGCGGGTGCAGCAGCAGGTGCTGCTGCAGGTGTTCCGGCGGGTTTATCGTTACAGGCAGCAACGCCAGCGGTCAGGCCCACTAAGGCGGCAGTGTTGATGAAACTGCGACGGCCCATGCCGGTGGCTTCAGCGAAATTCTCTTTCTTATCGTTCACGGTGTTTACCTCTTTGGAGTGGCTAGGAGTGGCTCAGGGAAAGGGGGCCCGCGTGCGGGCGGGGGTGCAGCCGTGGCAGCCACGACTGGGGAACTGAAAAGCAGCGCACTGGCGTGTGTCAGTGGCATCAATACGGGGGAAAAAGAAGAGAGGTACGCAGGCGGGGCACCAGAGACCAAACACAGAGGGCACTCGGAACCATGTTCGCCCAGCTCTAGCGTGCCGCTGCTGGTGTGCAAAAGTATTTTGGTAGCGCCGGTGCCGGTGCCGGAACAAACGATTTCCATGGCGCGTGGCTGCACCACTGGTGATGCCACTGCCACACCTAGCGCGAGCACAAACCACGCCAAAACCCACGCACGCAGGCTAAAGAGGGTTCTAAAAATTGTCATACGAACGAGTTTAGGTTCATCAAATATGAATCATATTGACCCAGATCACCTGCCTATGCAGGGCTGAATCTCACTTTTCTGTGTAACACCATTACAGTGATGGGTACGTCTTAAGGAATTTTTTATTCCTCTTATCATCTGGTTAGGCCATGATTTTTCTTGGCCGGGCTTGGACGCTGCGGCAACTGTCTGCGGCCTTTGCAATTAATCCACGCAAGACGCCATCCTAGTCCAATAGGTCGTCGCCCTACGCAGTACCAATATTTTCTTTTCTCTATATTTAAAAACGGAATCCCCATGAAAAAACGCTCTAGCCTGCTTGCAGTAGCGATCCTTTCAATGTTTTTGGCTGCTTGCGGCGAGAAGCCAGCACCTGCACCCGCTGCGGCACCCGCCGCTCCCGCCCCGGCACCAGCTCCTGCTGCGCCTGCACCGACTGCGCCTGCACCGACTGCAACACCCGCAGCTACAGCGCCCGTAGCTGCCGCAGACAACGCCGCTGGCAAGAGTGTTTACAACAAAACTTGCGCCTTATGCCACGGCTCAGGTGTTGCTGGTGCGCCGAAAGTTGGCGACAAG
The DNA here is from genome assembly GCA_903882725.1 of uncultured Simplicispira sp. Classification (GTDB taxonomy): domain Bacteria; phylum Pseudomonadota; class Gammaproteobacteria; order Burkholderiales; family Burkholderiaceae_C; genus Simplicispira. The sequence continues at coordinate 1,637 of CAIRYF010000057.1, read as the reverse complement.
GCAGACTGGGGCCCACGTATTGCCCAAGGGAAGGATACGCTGTACAAACACGCCATAGAAGGCTTCACTGGCGCAAAGGGAATGATGCCTCCCCGTGGCGGCGGCTCCAGTCTGAGCGATGACGAGGTCAAAGCAGCCGTAGACTTCATGGCGGCTCAATCCAATCCTAATTAATTAAAGGCAACGGCCATGCACGACATCAATCGGCCCACCAGCCTGACGCGGCGGCGCATGGCCTTGGCGCTGCCTTTATTGGGCAACGCCGCTTGGCTGCCTTCGGCATTCGCCAGCACTCCCGCTGCGGTACAACGCGAGTCCCGCGCCCTGATGGGGACGCGCCTAGACATCGTTGCTGAAGGCGGCAGCGAGAAACAACGGCGCACGGCTCTGGATCATGCTTGGCACGAAATGGAGCGCCTCGCGGCTTTAATGACGCGCTACGATCCAGCCAGCACAGTCAGTGCCATCAATCGCGCCGCTGGCATCCACGCTGTAACTGTGGGTGCTGAACTGATGACGGTACTAGAGACCGCACAAAATTTAGCTGCGCGCACCCAGGGTGCTTTCGACATCACGGTCGGCGCGCTCAAGGCTTGGCACTTTGATATCGGCCAAAACACACTGCCAGCAGCCAGCGACATCGAGACCCAGCGCCGCTTGGTCGGCTACCGTGGGCTGGTACTCGATAAACACGCAAGCACCGTCCAACTAACCCAGCGTGGCATGGCAATTGATTTAGGTGGTGTAGCCAAGCTACCCATACTAGAAGCTGGCATGAAGGCGCTGCAACACCACGGCATCGGCAACGCCATGCTCAATGGCGGCGGCGATGTGCTGATTGCCGGACGCCTGCGTGATCGACCATGGCGGGTTGGCCTGCGCGATCCACGCGCCCCCGAGAAAATGCTCGGCGTGCTGGCCCTTGAAGGCCAAGCCATTGTGGCGTCCTCGGGCGACTACGAACGCTTCTTTATCGCCCAAGGTGAGCGCCAGCACCACATTTTGGATCCGCACACCGGACGGCCTACATACGGCCCGCATGGCGTTAGCCTGCTAGCGCGCGATGCTGCCAGCGTCAACGGCTTGGGGGCTGCAATAATGGTGCTCGGCACCAACCGGGCGCGCGCTTTGCTTGCCAGCCAGCCCCAAGTGCAAGCCTTGGTGGCGCAGCGCGACCAGAGCATTTGGCAAACACAAGGCATGGCCGCAATGCTGCAAGCGGCGTCCTCCCCCGCCTAACGAACAAGCGCGCGGTTGCGCTAAATTCGATACGCTCTGGATCTTGCAACAGACCAAGGGCACCATGGTGTTATCTTAGGAGCGCTAACCCCTAACTGCTCTACCAACCACTTGAAACACATGGCTACCTCCTGGATAAGCGGCTTGCGAGCCAAGTCGATGCTGGCGTTGGCGTTGGCGTGTCTGCTGGCCTTGCTGCCAGCGGTGGGGATTGGCTGGCAGGTGCTCGATAGCGTGCGCAATTACTTTGGCGAGAGTTACGCACGCAACTACACCCAGCTCAAGCGGCAAAGTATTCTGGCGCCGGTGGCACGCGAACTGGCGCTGTCTTTGCGCCTGGCCGACTCGGTAGTGACCCGGCAATGGCTGCTTGACGAAGACAATGCCGCCAAAAAAGC
>CAIRYF010000056.1 GCA_903882725.1 uncultured Simplicispira sp. | reverse complement strand
TGATAGGTGTGCCTAGCGAGACTGTGCCGGGAGAGGCGCGGGTGGCCGCGACCCCGGAGACGGTCAAAAAACTCAAGGCCCAAGGCCACACCCTGCGCATACAGTCGGGTGCCGGTATTGCTGCTAGCGTGACTGACGCAGCCTACGTGGCCGCCGGTGCCGACATCGTGTCGCAAGCCGAGGCATGGAGCGCCGACTTGCTGCTCAAAGTGCGCTGCCCCAGCGCTGACGAAGCATCCCAGCTGCGCGCTGGCAGCACCGTGGTCGGTATGCTCAATCCGTTTGACGCTGCGGGCCTGCAACTGTTGGCCACGGCAGGCGTTACCGCCTACGCCCTCGAAGCAGCACCGCGCACCACCCGCGCACAAAGCATGGACGTGCTGTCCTCGCAAGCCAACATTGCTGGCTACAAGGCCGTCATCATGGCCGCCGACCGCTACCAACGCTTTTTCCCAATGTTGATGACCGCCGCTGGTACCGTCAAAGCAGCGCGCGTGGTGATTTTGGGCGTCGGCGTGGCCGGTTTGCAGGCGATTGCCACCGCCAAACGTCTGGGCGCGGTGATTGAAGCCTCGGACGTGCGCCCCAGCGTCAAAGAGCAGGTCGAATCGCTGGGCGGCAAGTTCATTGACGTGCCCTACGAAACCCAAGAAGAAAAAGACGCTGCGGAAGGCGTTGGCGGCTATGCCCGCCCCATGCCGCAAAGCTGGCTGGATCGACAAAAAGCCGAAGTTGCCAAGCGCGTCGCCTTGGCCGACATTGTCATCACCACCGCGCTGATTCCCGGTCGCGCCGCACCGGTATTGGTGACAGAAGACATGGTCAAGTCGATGAAAGCTGGCTCGGTCATCGTTGACCTGGCCGCGCCACAAGGTGGCAACTGCCCGCTGACCGAGCCGGGCCAGACCGTCATCAAACATGGCGTGATGCTGGTCGGCGAAACCAATTTGCCTGCGCTGGTAGCGGCGGACGCCTCGGCGCTGTATGCGCGCAACGTGCTCGATTTTCTCAAGCTAGTGATCAACAAAGAAGGCGCTTTGCACATGGACTTGGAGGACGACATCGTCGCCGCCTGTCTGATGGCGCACGAGGGTACGGTGAGGCGCAAATGAAACACGCATCGCGCTTGATCTCTCTTTGCAGTGTCGGCGTGTTGGTCGGTGTATTGACCGCCTTGGGTACGCTCACTGCTTGTGCGCCGCTGCAAAAAACACCAGCGCCGCTCACTGTGGGCCGTGGCCAGTTGGTGCTGCCACCCGGCGATTGGGTTGATTTGGGCTCTTCCGACCAAGATTTAATTTTGCTGCCCGAAGTTGGCGACACCCTGCCTTTGCAAACCCGCGCCGCTGGGCTGCGTGGGCCTGATGGCACTTGGCTGGCGGTGCTGAAAGTGCAAACCAACAGCACCAACTCCCCGCGCGCAGAGACCCGCTGGACTGACACCTGCCCTAAACAGCAAGGAATTTGGGTCGAAGACGCCACGGCTGGCGAAACCCCTAAGGGCCGACTCACCAGCCATGTGCGTATCGACTGCCTGCGCTTTAGACGCCTTGCCAACCACGATGGCTGGATGCAGGAACATGAGCCGGTGCTGGAGCAGTGGTTGAGCCACCACAAGGTGGCTCCCAATCTGCCGTATGCCTACCTGCACTACCGTTATGCCACACAGGGCGGCGCTTATGTGGACGTTCAGGCCGTGGTCGATCAGCGCTTGCTGCGCCCGCCGACGCACAACAACCACGAGTTTTTAGCCGCTGGCCGTCCGGGCCAAATGTGGATGCACGCACTCGTCCAAGCCAGCCGCCAAAGCACCGGTATGTTGGACGGCACGCTGTCGATTCCCCCCTTCCCCTTCCCCATCGATCTCCCGCAATAAGAGGCCCATCATCATGGATTTGGTTTCTCCTACCCTCATGAATCTCATCATCTTCGTGCTGGCCATCTATGTTGGCTACCACGTCGTTTGGACAGTCACCCCCGCGCTGCACACGCCGCTGATGGCCGTCACTAACGCCATTTCGGCCATCGTCATCGTCGGGGCCATGCTGGCTGCTGCTTTGACAGAAACTACGCTGGGCAAAAGCATGGGCGTGCTGGCGGTGGCGCTGGCCGCCGTTAACGTGTTTGGTGGCTTTTTAGTCACGCGCCGGATGTTGGAAATGTTCCGCAAAAAAGAAAAGAAAGTCGCGCCCGCCAAGGCTGAAGGAGGCCAAGCATGAGCATGAACCTTGTCACGCTGCTGTATTTGATTGCCAGCGTCTGCTTTATCCAAGCGCTCAAGGGACTGTCGCACCCAACCAGCTCGATTCGCGGCAACCTGTTCGGCATGATCGGTATGGCGATTGCTGCGCTGACCACCGTCGGCCTGATCTACAGCCAAGCGCAGTTGCTGAACATTCCCTTTGGCACCGGCATGGCCTGCGTGCTGGGTGCGCTGATCGTCGGCGGTGGCGTTGGCACCTATATGGCGCGCAGCGTGGAGATGACCAAGATGCCCGAGTTGGTCGCCTTCATGCACAGCATGATCGGCTTGGCTGCGGTGTTCATTGCTGTGGCTGCCGTCGCCGAGCCGTGGGCCTTCCACATCGTCGCCAAAGGCGCGCCGATTCCGGCTGGCAATCGGCTAGAGCTGTTTCTGGGTGCCGCGATTGGTGCCATCACTTTCAGCGGCTCGGTGATTGCCTTTGGCAAGCTGTCGGGCAAATACAAGTTCCGCCTGTTCCAAGGCGCGCCAGTGCAGTTCTCCGGTCAGCACATGATCAACTTGGTGCTGGGCTTGGCCACGGTAGGCTTCGGTCTGGTGTTCATGCTGACCGAAAACTGGACTGCATTTTTTGTCATGCTGGCCCTGAGTTTTGTGCTGGGTGTGCTGATCATCATTCCAATTGGCGGCGCTGATATGCCGGTGGTGGTGTCGATGCTCAACAGCTACTCGGGCTGGGCGGCCGCCGGCATCGGCTTTTCGCTCAACAACTCGATGCTGATCATCGCGGGCTCACTCGTTGGCTCGTCCGGTGCGATCCTCTCCTACATCATGTGCAAGGCGATGAACCGATCGTTCTTCAACGTGATCCTAGGCGGATTCGGGGGTGAGGCGGCAGCCGCCACGGGTGGCGCGCAGCCCGCGCGGCCGGTGAAATCAGGTTCACCCGACGATGCCGCATTCCTCATGTCGAATGCTGAAAGCGTGATCATCGTGCCGGGTTACGGTCTGGCCGTGGCGCGTGCACAGCATCCGCTCAAAGAGCTCACCGACAAGCTGATCGCACGTGGCGTCTCAGTGAAATATGCGATCCATCCGGTCGCCGGTCGGATGCCTGGCCACATGAACGTACTGCTGGCTGAGGCCGAGGTGCCCTACGATCAGGTGTTCGAGATGGAGGACATCAACTCCGAATTCGGTGACACCGACGTGGTACTGGTGCTGGGGGCCAATGATGTGGTGAATCCCGCCGCCAAGGATCCGAAGTCGGCAATCGCCGGCATGCCCATCCTGGAGGCCTACAAGGCGCGTCAGGTGATCGTCAACAAACGGTCAATGGCTTCGGGCTATGCGGGCCTGGACAACGAGCTCTTCTACATGGACCGCACGATGATGGTGTTTGGCGATGCCAAGAAGGTGGTAGAGGACATGGTCAAGGCGGTGGAGTAGGTTTCAGCCGCCCACCGCGTCCATCTGCTCGTCCAGCCATTCGATCCAGTGCCGCACCGGCGTACCGGTGCCGGCCTGGAGATGCGTGATGCAGCCGATGTTGGCAGAGAGAATGAGCTCTGGCTCGCCCGCCGTCAGATGCCCGAGCTTCCTCGAGCGAAGTTCTCCGGAGAGCTGGGGCTGCAGCACCGAATAAGTGCCCGCCGAGCCACAGCAGAGATGCGATTCGCCCACCGGCAATACCGTGGCGCCCAGGCGG
>CAIRYF010000055.1 GCA_903882725.1 uncultured Simplicispira sp. | reverse complement strand
AGGCCCACAGCACCCCATTCACCTTCGCGCACCGCGCACAGCAGGCGAAAGCGGTCAAAGGCTTTGAGTACGTGGTGTACCCAAACCGTGTGCGCCGCTGCGTCACCGGCACCGGAGCGCTGGTCGATGCAGTCAAGGTAAGCGCTGTAACCACCGACAGCGCCCGCACGCCCTTGCAGCGCCAGCCGCACGGCGGCGACCGGGTTGACGCCTTCGTAGCTGGCCAGCACGCCTTGGCTGTCTTGCGCCAGCCGCTGCTGTGCAGCGGGCGCATCGCCGCGGTTGACGGCCAGTGCCAACGCACCAATCGGGCCGCCAAAACGATGGCTTTGGCGCAGCATCACTGTCTGCTGTGCCAGCGCTGGCACAGGCGTGGTGCCGGTGCGCTCGACATAGTTGGCCGCAATGGTTTCGCCCGTGGCGGCCAGCGCGTAATTGGCCGTGCTGGCGCTGTAGCGGCCAGCTTGGGCGTCGCGGCACAAATCGCCCAACACTGCGCCCGCTTCGACCGAGGCCAGCTGGTCTTTATCGCCCAGCAGCACCACCCGCGCCGTGGCTGGCAGGGCGGCCAGCAGCGCGGCCATCATTTCCAAATGCACCATCGAGGCTTCATCAACGATGAGCACGTCAATATCCAGCGGCTGGCCTGCGTGGTAGCGAAACTGGCGCGTGTCCGGGCGCGCACCCAGCAGCGAGTGCAGCGTGCGCGCCGCGCCCATGCGCTGGGTCAGCGCGTCCAAATCAAGGTCGCTGCCAACGCGCTGGCGCAGTTCGGCCAGCGCGGTGTCGATGGATTGCTTGAGCCGCGCTGCCGCTTTGCCGGTCGGTGCGGCCAGCGCAATGCGCAGGCGCTCGGGTTGGGCATCGACGGCAAACAGCAGCGCCAGCAGGCGCGCGGCGGTGTAGGTTTTGCCAGTGCCGGGGCCGCCGGTAATGACCGAAAAGCGCCCGCGCAGGGCCAGCGCACAGGCGAGCTTTTGCCAGTCGGGGTCGGGGGCGGCCGTGGCGGAAGCGGAGGCGGCATCCGCATCAAACAGCCGGTCTAGCCACAAGCGCACCTTGCTGGCATCGACCGCCACCGGCGCAGCGGTGCGCGCCAAAATTTGCTGCGCTACCGCGCATTCGTAGCCCCAATAGCGGCGCAGGTACAGCCGGGGCGCTTCGGCACTGCCGCGCAGCACCAGCGGCTGGTCGGCGGGCGCGTCTCCTTCGGTGCTATCGACCACGCCGCTGGCTTGCAGCGCAGTGCGCCAGTCGGCCAGTGCATTGGGGATGCGCGACAACAGTGCATCCAGCTCTGCCAGCGCCTTCGCTGGCCAGCCCAGCACTGCGCTGGGCTGGGCCAGCAGCGGTGCCAATGGCAGACAGCTGTGGCCGCGCCCTTCCATGTGCGCCAGCAAGGCCGTAGCCAGCAGCACGGCGGGGGTGGCGTGCGGGTCCAGCTCGGCCACAAAGGCGGCTAAAGCGCTGTCAAGACGGCGCAGCCAGCCCGCCTCGCTCCAAGTGCGCAGGATGTCCAAGGTGTCTTGGACGCTGAGGGGGTCAGTGGGCATAGGCATGGACAAATCTTTCTTGATGGTGGTCATGCGCTGTACTCCTCGCTGGCCAGCAGTTGGTCCAGCGCGTCCAGCAACTGCAGCGGTGGCGCGACGGTAAACACGCCGCTGGCTGGCCCGTCGATGCCGCGCAAGAACAGGTACAGCGCGCCGCCCAAGTGCTGCGCCGGGTCGTAGGCCGCACCCAAGCGCTGGCGCAGCAGGCGGTGCAGCGCTAGCAAATACAGGGCAGATTGCACGTCATAGCGGTGCGCCGCCATCGCTTGACTCAGTGCATCAAAGTGATACGCCGCACCATCAGCGCCAAGGTGGTTCGACTTGTAGTCCAGCACCCAATAGCGCCCCCCGTGCTGAAATACCAAATCGGCAAAGCCCATCAACATACCGTGCAAAGTGCGCTCGGGCAGCGCTGCACGCGGCTGGCCGGGCAGCAGGTGCTGGCGGCACAGGGCATCAACTTGGCTGGCCTGCAGCTGGCCTGTGGGCAGCCAAAACTCCATCTCCGGCAAGACGTGCTGCAACCCGTTCAGCGCCACGCCCAAGTCGGGCAGCGGCGTGGAGACCACGCCAGCCAGCCACTCGATAACGCTATCGGCTTCGGCGCTGTAGCCAGCGCGTTCGCAGCGGCGGCGCAGGCGCTCGGCCAAGGGGGTGTCAGCCTCCAGCGCAAAGCCTTCACCGGCCAGCCACTCCAATTGGTCGTGCAAAAAATTGCCGACCAGCGGACCGCGCTGAAACTGGTGCCAGACCGCAGCGCTGGCGTTGGCAGCTGCCCGCACCGGCAAGGCAACCACCGGGCTGTCCAAAGGGCGTTCATCGTCACCGGCGCGCTGCAAGGCGGCGCTGCTTTGGCTGGCCACGCTCTGGCCGACACCGCGCACCAGTTGCGAAAAGCTGGCAATGCCCCAGCGGCGCTCAAATTCAGCGCTGTAGAGCGGCTGCTCGTGCAGCGGTGCAGGTGCAGCACGCGCTGCCAGCTGGGTGCGCGGTACGTCGTCGGGCAAGCCGTGTTCAGCGGCGTGCAAGGCGATGTTGCTGTGGCCCTCGGCCAGCGCTTGCAGTGGGCCCAACCAGCCACCAGCCCCGTAAGCCTGCGCCCCGCCCAGCCAGTAACCGGCAGCGCTGTGGTGGGTTTTGCACTCTTGGCTGTTGCCGCTTTTCAGCGCTGCAAAACCCAGCCACAACGCATGGCGCGCGCGCGTCAGAGCAACATAGAGCAGGCGCAGGTCTTCGCGCTGGCGCTCCAAGTCGGCCTGCGCCAGTGCGTCATCGCTCAATGTCAGGTGCAAATGGCGCTTGCCGCTGTCATCAGCCAAGTTCAAAAACGAGGTGAACTGGCGCGTCACCGCACGGTAGCTGCTGGCAAACGGCAGGCACACCACCGGATATTCCAGCCCTTTGCTTTTGTGGATGGTGACGACTTTGACCAAATCGGCATCGCTTTCGAGACGGACGATTTGCTCATCACTGCCGCTGCGCTCGCCCTGCAATTGCTGGCCCAACCAGCGGATCAAGGCTTGCTCGCCTTCCAGTTGCGCGCTGGCCACTTGCAGCAATTCTGCTAAGTGCAAAAAGTTGGTTAGGCGGCGCTCGCCATCGGGCTGCTGCAGCCAACGCGCGGGCAAGTCCAGCTGGTGCAGCGTTTGGCGCAGCATGGTCAGCACGCCTTGGGTTTGCCAGACATGGTGCAGCGCGCGCAGTTGTTCACTGCGCGCGTCCAGCGCGTCATCATCGCTGGCCAAGCACAGCAACTCGTCCAGCGTCAGGCCCACCATGCGCGTGGCCAAGCCAGCGCGCACGCGGCGCACGTCCAGCGGCTCGGCCACGGCGTGCAGCCAGTGCAGCAGGTCGTGTGCTTCGCCGCTGTCAAACACTGAATCTTTGTCTGACAAATACACCGACGCCACGCCGCGCCGGCGCAGTTCGCAGCGCACGGCTTGGGCTTCTTTGCCGGTGCGCACCAGCACGGCAATGTCGGCCGGGCGCAGGCGCTGCAAGGCCTTGTCGGGCTCGACAAAACCGGCTTGGCCGTCGTTCAGCCACGTGCTGATGCGCTCGGCGCACAGCGCGGCAAACAGGCGGCGGTGCTGTTCGCTGCTGCGCAGTTCCAAGTCGTGCGTCAAAGTCAGTGCATCCACCGGGCCGTTGGCAGTTTGGAAGTGCTCAGGCCGCCCGCTGGCAGCCACCGGCACAAACGGCAACGGGTTCTCAGCTTGGGGGCCGCTGCGAAACAAAAAAGCGCCGCCGCCCGCACGCGCTTCAGCCCGAGAAAAGCTGTGGTTGACGGCATCGACCAGCGCTTGGGTCGAGCGGTAGTTGGTGCCCAGCACGTAGTGGCGGCCCTCAGTAGCGCGGCGCGCCGACAGGTAGCTGTGAATATCGGCGCCGCGAAAACCATAAATCGATTGCTTGGGGTCGCCAATCAGCAGCAGCGCGGTGCGGGGGTCGTTGTCTACCGTGCGGTAGAGCTGTTCAAACAAACGGTATTGCAGCGGCGAGGTGTCTTGAAATTCGTCAATCAGCGCCACCGGGTGCTGGGCCAGCATCCGGGCGCGCAGGCGCTCGCCGCTGGGCCCGGCCAACGCTTGGTCTAAGCGCTGCAACATATCGTTGAAGCCAAAGGTACCGGCGTGCTGCTTGAGTTCGAGGCGGCGCGCCTGTACGTGGGCGGCGGCGTGCAGGCGCAGGGCAATTTTGGGGTTGGGCAGCGCGTTTTGGGCCACCAGCAGGTCGGCAAACGCTTGAAAATCGTCTGGCAGGCTGATGGCTGGGGCACTGGGTTTGCGGGCTTCCAATAAGCCATCGGGCGTCAGTCGCCATTGCGCTGCTTCGGTCAATTCGAGCGGCAGGCTATCAGCACTTTTGGCCCATGCCGCCAAGGCGGTCAACCAAGGGGTGTAGTAACGCGGCGTCAGTTTGACCCGGTTCCAGTCACACACTTTGGGCGCAGTTTGGTCGTCCAGCCAGATTTGCATGGCTTTGGCGCGCTGCGCCCAGCCCGCTTTCAGGGCGACGATGGCGTTGCGGTGCGCCTGCACATGGTGCGCAATGCAGTCGGCCAGCGTGCCCGCGCCGCTACCGGGCGGCAGGGTTTGCTCGGCCAGCTTTTGCATATCGTTTATCAAGGCATCGACGTTGCGCCACACCTTCAACACGGCGTCTAGCGCTTCACCGCGCAGCGGGTAGCACTGCTGGCGCCAGTAGTCTTGCGCAGCTTCGGTGTGCAGCGCGTTTTCATCGGTGCTGAGTTCTTCATCAAACAGGCAACCGCTGTCAAAGGCGTGCTCGCGCAACATCCGCTGGCACCACGCATCGATGGTGTGGACGGCGGCATCGTCCATGCCTTCAGCGGCCATCGCCAAACGCCACGCAGCGCGGCGCCGCTCGGGGCCGTCGGGGTAAGCCGCCAACAAATCGGCCAGAAAATCATCGTCTTTCGACACGTGGGCCTCGCCGCGAAAGCACTGCGCCGCTTCTATCAACCGGGCACGAATGCGATCTGACAACTCGCGCGTGGCAGCGCGGGTGAAGGTCATCACCAAAATATCGGCTGGGCGCAGTGCTTGCACAAAGGCGTTAGCGCCGCCATGGCCCAGTACCAAGCGCAGGTACAGCGCAGCAATCGTCCAGGTTTTGCCGGTGCCCGCGCTGGCCTCAATCAGCCGACTGCCCCATAGCGGAAAGTCGATGGCGTGCAGAGCGGTGCTTGGCACGCTGGGGGTGGAATGTGTTGTCATGCGCTGGCTCCTTCAGCACTGTCCATAGTGAAACTGTGCGGCATGGCCTGCACGTGGGTGGCCGCCCATTCGGCCAGCGGCCTACAAAGGGACTGCGCCAGCCCTTCAAAGCGGCCATCGTCGGTGAGCGCCTCGTAGTCGGGATAAACCCGCGCCAAACATGGCTCGACCACATCGCCATCGCGCTGGTAACTGCCCTCATAGACGGCAGCAGCGTTCTGGCCTGTCACCAGTGCCAGCCCGGTGCGCAGCGCCAGCGGCAGCGGCCCGGCCATGCCTTGGTGCCAAGCACGCAGCACATCGTCCAAGGTCGCTTGTGCGCTCTCAGGCTCTAACGGCGTGATGCGCAGTGTGGCGTCGCGCCCAACCAAAATGCCATCCACGTTTACGCCACTGGCGGCAGCGGCCACACTGCGCACCCACACCGCCAGCAGCTTATCGGTGCGCAGCGTGCCCTTTTTAACGTCTTGCAGCAACTTGGACGGCGTCAACTCCAGCCACACCGGAGTATCGTCCGGGCCGTGGGTGCCTTGGCGCAGGTGGTCAAGCCAGTCTTGCAGCGGCAGCAACGTGTGGCCCTGCACGTATTGCAGCGGCACCCGCGCCATGGCGTGGGGATGCAGCACCTGCACAGCCTGCCAAGCGTGCAGCAGTGGCAACAAAATACCTTCCAATTGCGCTTGGGCACGTTCGGCAAAACCGCCCAGCGGCAACCGACCGGCGCGGCGCAGGTTGTGCAGGCGCGTGGCCAGCAAAACCGGCAGTTCGGCACTGATGGCAGCGGCATTGTGCTCAGTGCGGCCGGCGACGTCGGCCAGCACTTCGTCCACCAAGGTTTGCACTACGCCGTATTCCTCCAGCCCGCCCAAACCAAAGGATTCATCGTCGTCCGGGTCGTCTTCCTGCGCATCAAACACCACACCCAGACGCTCGCGGAAAAAGGTTTTGACCGGATTGCGCAAAAACCGCGCCAGTTGCTCCACCGTCAGCGGCACGCTGACATCGGGTGTCCAAGCGGCAATGGGTGCGGCGGCGTCCGTAGAGTCCACAGAATCAGGCACCACGTGCGCCAAGCGCCATTCGCGCGCATAGGTGCGCAGGTGCGGGTCGCCCTCAAAATAGCGCCGGCTAAACGGCTGCAACGGGTGCTCGGTGGTGCGCGGTGCCAGCACGTCGCCGCTCCAACCAGCGGCCAAGTAGTCGCGCAGTTGCGACACCAGCACCGACGGCGGCTGCACGCTGTTGTCGCGCACACTGCGCCCCGTCCAGCTGATGTACAGCATACGGCGCGCCGACAGCAGCGCTTCGAGCATCAATTGGCGATCATCGCTTTGGCGCGAACGGTCGCCGGGGCGGTTCTGGCCGGGCAGCGCCATCAGGTCAAAGTCGCTGCGCGGTGCGCGGCGTGGATAGTCGCCATCGTTCATGCCCAGCAAGCACACCACTTCAAACGGAATGGCACGCATCGGCATCAGTGTGCAAAACGTCACGCCACCGGCGCGAAAACGCTGGTTCAGCGCGGGCTCTTGCAGCGTGTCTAACCATGCTTTGCGCACCACCGCCAGCGGCACCGCCTCATCAAACTGCGCTTGCTCACAGGCTTCTTGCCAGCGGGTCAAAGCATCGTCCAAGGCGGCCAGCGTGGCGCGATCGGCGTCGTCCGTTGGCGCAACCACATCCGCCAACAGCGCCCGGCCCCGCTCGGCCCATTGCACGGGAGTGGCAGGCTCACTGGCCTGCACGCGCCACAGCTCAAGGCGGTGCAGCAAGCTGGCCAAAGCACCGGCCAATTCGGCCTCTAGTCCGCCGACTTCGCCATAGGGTTGCAAGTCGGCAAACGGCGTTGTGCCGCTGGCATAACCCAGCAGCATACGGCGCAGGCCAAAGGCGCTGGTGTTTTGCGCGCCGCAGGCCGACAGGCCCAAGCCTGCACGCTGGGTTTCGTTCAAACCCCAACGGATGCCAGCGCCAGCCATCCACTGCGTCAAGCGCCCCAGCGCATCGGGGGCCACGCCAAAGCGCGCCGCCACCGCCGGTACATCCAGCAAGTCGCGCAGTTCACTGAGTCGGCAGCGCTGCTGCGGCAGGCGCAGCAGCCACTCCAGCGCACCGACCAGCGAACTGTTATCGCGCGCACTCAGGTCAGCAATATCAAACGGAATAAAGCGCGTATCACGACGCCCGTATTGGCCAAACACCGCGCGGATTGCCGGTGCCATCGTGTCTATATCAGGCACCATCACCACCACATCGCGCGGCTGCACCGGGTTGTCAACCGACCGATCGGCCAGCAAGGCCAACAGCTGATCGTGCAGTACCTCGACTTCGCGCAGCGCGCTGTGCGCTTGGTGAAACACGATGGAGCGGTCTAGCGCATCGGCTGGCAACTGCGGGTGCTCGGCCAAGGGGCGCAGGTCGCGAATGTGTTGCTGCACTTGCAGCAGCAGTGGCGCACCGGGACTATCGTCCTCATCAAACAAATCCACACGCGGTAAGGAAAAGCGTTGCTGCGCTTGCTGGGCGTCGTCAAATTCGTCCAACTGGCGCACAAAATCGCGCCCCTGTCGGCCCCAAGCCGCCAGCAACGGATGGGCATGGGCGTGCATCTCTTCCAGTGGCAATTCGGCTAAATTGCACCCAGCGCGCAAGGGATGGCGGCGGCGCTCCATGCGCAGCAGGTCACGTCCTTCCATGATGTCGGCCCAATGGAAGCGGCACGGGTTGGGTATCGCCAGCAACACTTGGCTGTGACCCGCCAGCGCTGCCAGCATTTGCAGCACCGGTAGCGGCACGTGCGAAGCGCCAAACAGCACCACGCGCCGCGCCACCGGCTGGGCCAGCGCGGCACTGTCGTCCAACAAAACCTCCAGCGCACGCTGGTGAATCAGTGGGCGAATGGCGCTGCGTTCGCGCTCATTCAATGTTTCCATCACCGCACGCCACAGGTGTGGCTGCCACTGCTGATCGGGTGGCACGGATAGGTCATGCCGTCCGGGCGCAGCCAATATGTCTCGCCCTGCAGCCCAAGCCACCAGCCAGTCCGGTCGATAGACTTGGTATTGGTCAAACAAATCGGCCAAACGACTGGCCAGCTGTAGCAATCGGTCTGCTCCGCCGGGGCGCAAAAAGCTGGCGACGGAGGCAAACTCTGGCACTGCCAACAGGTCGGGCAACAGCTGCATCAAACGCCAAGTCAGCGGGGTTTTATCAACCGGCGACTGCGCTGGCACGTTGCCGCGCCCCAGCACTTGGCGGTAGGTGCGCCACAAAAAGCGTGACGGTAATTCGACCCGCGCCGCTGCACACACGCCGCTTTTGCCGGCCAGCGCCATCTTGAACCACTCGGCTACACCATTGCTTTGCACCAAGACGATGTCTTCTTCCAGCGGCCCCAAGGGGTGCTTGCGCAACCAGGCAAAAACGGTATCGGCAAGCGCCTCGGTGCGGTTGCTGTGCAGGGCAATCAGGCCCGGCTGAAGAGTGGCAGTGGTCACAGGGGCGGGCTTTCTCAAGAACGGCAGAGAGGGCAAGTAACCCGCCACGATAGCGCACGCGCTAGCGTTTAACCGAAAAAGAGGTTGCCATTGGCTACAAATACCAGCGATCAAACGGCCAAAAAAAATCCCACCTAAAAAGGTGGGATTTTTAAATTGGTTGCGCGAGGAGGATTTGAACCTCCGACCTTTGGGTTATGAGCCCAACGAGCTACCAGACTGCTCCATCGCGCGGCAAGTGTTTATTGTAACCTAGTTTTAGGCTTGTGCAGAATTATTT
>CAIRYF010000054.1 GCA_903882725.1 uncultured Simplicispira sp. | reverse complement strand
CACGCCGCCACTGGCAGCTGATGATTGGCAAAGCGCTGAGGCCTTGGCCGCAGGGCACCAAGCCGCCTCGCAGGCGCTGGCCCGACTCGCTCACGACCTGCAAGCTGCGGACACGGGCGAGCAGACCTTGCAACGCGCCCAAGCCACCGCCAACCAAAGCACCCAAGCCCTGCAAATTGCGCAAAACCAGCTTGCGCTGTTGCAGCAAGCGGCTCAAGACGCACAGACCCGCCATGCGGCCCTGGTGGAAATCGGCCAAACACACCAGCAAGACCTCAACACCCTGAACACGAGCCTGCAAGCCACATTGACTGAGGCGGGCTACGCCGTGCCAGCCGAGCCAAAGCCCTGGCTGCAAGAGCGAGACGGCGAATGGCAACACTGGCAAAAAACGCAACGCCAGTTGCAGGAACTACTTCACGCCATCACCCGCCAACAAGCCCAGCGCGATGCCACGCAGACAGCAGCAAACCTGTGGACACAACGATGGACCGCCCTGCAAGCCAGCACGCATGACCAAACCATTGCATTGCCCGCGCAACCGAATGTTGCCGACGGCGATTTACCCGCTGCACTCAACGCCTGCGCCGACGCAATCACTCGCCTGACTGCGTCTATCGCTGCGCTAAATGGTCGCCACGTACAAGCGCAGACAGCGCTTGAGCAGCAACACACCGCCTTGCGCGACTCTGAGGCCGCATGGGGCACCGCCCTGCACGCCAGTCCTTTTGCCGACGCGTCAGCGTTTGAGGCAGCCCTGTTGTCCGAGCCAGAACGCCAGCGCCTGACCGTGCTCAAAGAATCACTGCACGCTGCGCAACTGCGGGCCAGCGCACTGCTACAGGCCGCACGCGACAAACACGCGCAGTTGCAAGCACAAGCGCTCACGCCACTGGCACCCGAAGAAATCGCTACTAAATTGGCGGCGCTGGAGGCGCAGCGCAGTAGCTTGAGCGAGCAAATCGGTGCCCAACGCGCCCTGTTGGCCAGCGATGCGCAGCACCGCAAAAATCAGCAAACGCTGTTTGCGCAAATCAGCGACCAAACCGTGGAGTCCGATATCTTGCAGCGGCTAGACAGCTTGATTGGCTCTGCCAAAGGCGACAAGTTCCGCAAGTTTGCACAAGGCCTCACCCTGGACCATTTGCTGCAGCTCGCTAACCGGCATTTGGCGCGCCTGCATGGCCGCTACCTGCTGCGCCGCAAACCTACAGGCGAACTGGAGCTGGACATTGTGGATGCGTGGCAAGGCGATGCCACGCGCGACACGCGCACCCTGTCGGGCGGCGAAGGCTTTCTGGTTAGCCTGGCCCTGGCCTTGGCGCTTTCGGATTTGGTGAGCAACAAAACGTCCATCGATTCGCTCTTCCTCGACGAAGGCTTTGGCTCGCTGGACGGAGACACGCTGGAGATTGCGCTGACGGCGCTGGATTCACTCAACGCCAGCGGCAAGATGATCGGCGTCATCAGTCACGTGGAGGCGATGAAAGAGCGCATCCCCGCGCAGATCCGGGTGGAGAAGGGCGGGGGGATTGGGCATTCGCGGTTGGT
>CAIRYF010000053.1 GCA_903882725.1 uncultured Simplicispira sp. | reverse complement strand
TTCAGCGGCGGCTTGCTTTTGCTTTTCTAACTGGGCCAGACGTTCTTTTTCACGTTCGGCTTTGTCGTGGGCGGCTTTTTCGGCTTTTTCGACTTTTTGTTGTTCGGCCTTGTCTTGTTGGGCGCGCTTTTCTTTGTCTAAGCGCTCTTTTTTCTCTTGTTCAAGGCGCTCTTGCTTTTGTGCTTCTTTGCGCTCTTTTTCACGCTCTTTTTCACGCTCTTTTTCGCGTTTTTCACGCTCTAGCTGTTGCTGGCGCTCTTTCTTTTCTTTTTCGAGGCGCTTTTTTTCGCGCTCAATAGCCAAATCGGCTTCGCGCGTATCCGGATCAGCTTGGCGCGGGGGTGGCTTGGGCGCAGGCAACGGTGGCTTGGCTGGTGCTGGTTTGACGGGTGCTGGCGGTGGCTTGACCGGTGGCTGTGGCGGTGGTGGCTTGACCGGTAGCGGCGGTATGGACGGCACTGGCGCGGGCTGTGGTGTGGGTGATGGCGTTGGCGACGGCGACGGCGTTGGCGCTGGGGGCGCAGTGGCACGCGGTGCAGCCTGCTGCGGCACGGCGGCCCACAGTTGGGCTTCGACGGCAGGGGTATCGGTGCTGGTTTTCCAATTGACGCCCCAAGTCAGCGCCACCACCAGCAGGACGTGTGCCAGTACCGCCAGCACCCCCGCACGCAAACGAGCGGGCGGCTTGGGCGGAGCAAACTGGTCGCGATCTGGGTGCATAGTGGTGTGCATGAAGGCGGTCTGAGGGCTTAAAGCGGCTTTAGCCGCCTTGCTTGACGGACAGGCCTACGCGCTGGACACCAACTTTTTGCAATGCGCTCATAGCCTTAACGACAGTTTCGTAAGTGACTGATTTTTCAGCCGCAATGATCACGGCAGCCTTGCCATCGGGCTGGCTTTTTTGCCAGTGCAAAGCAGCTTCAGCGGCCTCTTTTTCAGTGACAGCACGTGTATTTCCGTCGGTCTGAAACTGTAACTGGCCGTTTTTGCTAATGGCAAGGGTGGCAAATTTGATCGGCTGCTGGCTGGCCTTGCCGACGGAGGGTACGTCGATGACACCCGGCGTGAGCATGGGGGCTGTCACCATGAAGATAATCAGCAGCACCAGCATCACGTCAATGAAGGGCACCATATTAATTTCGTTGATGGTGCGGCGGCGACCGCGCGATCCTGCTGGAGCGGGCATGGTGGATTTGGTGTGTCAGTGGCCCGAGGCCGAGGCGCTGGCAGGGCCGGGCTGTGCGCCCAAATTGCGCTGCAAGATGTTGGAGAATTCTTCGATAAAAGTCTCTTGATGGATGGCGACGCGGTCGATGTCGCGGGCAAACCGGTTGTAGGCAATCACCGCCGGAATCGCTGAAAACAAGCCTAAAGCGGTAGCCACCAGTGCTTCGGCAATGCCCGGTGCCACGGTGGCCAACGTCACTTGCTCCATACCAGCAAAGCCAGTAAAGGCGTGCATGATGCCCCACACCGTGCCAAACAAGCCCACATACGGCGAGACCGAGCCGACCGAGGCCAAAAACGACAGACTGGATTCGATCACATCCATCTCGCGCTGAAAGCTGGCGCGCATGGCGCGCCGGGCAGCGTCCAGCAGCGTGCCGGGGTCGGTGATGCGGCGCTCGCGCAGTTTTTGGTGCTCGCGCATTCCACTGGCAAAAATGCGCTCCATTGGGCCGCAGTGTTTGGTATTTTTGACGGCGCTAGCGTACAAGTCGTTCAGGCTGGTGCCTGACCAAAACTCGTGCTCAAACTCATCGTTCAGAGACTTGACCTGTTTCAGGGCAAACAGCTTGCGAAAAATCGCTGTCCAGCTGGCAACGGATACGCACAGCAGCATCAGCATGACGAGTTGCACCACCCAGCTGGCGTGCAGCACCAGGGTCAGAATGGACATATCTTGGGAGTTCATGAGAGCTTTTCTAGAAGAGAACTTGGAATGCGTGCCGGGGCCATGCTGGCGGCATCGACCCAGCCAACGCGGATACTGCCTTCACTCAGCAGCGCACCCGGTGGGCTGCTAGTGTGCTCTGGTTTTAAGAGCGCTTGCTGGGCGATAGTCAAAGAAGCGCGGCCAGCGCGTTCGAGTTGGGCAGTGACAATGAGTTCATCGTCCAAGCGCGCCGGACGCACATAGCGCAGGCGCGCATCGGTAACGATAAACATACCGCCGGTCTGTTCGCGCAGTGCTTGCTGCCCGATGCCCAGCGAACGCAGCCACTCGGTGCGGGCACGCTCAAAAAACTTCAGGTAGTTGGCATAGAACACGATGCCACCGGCATCGGTGTCTTCCCAATAAATGCGGATAGGAAAAGAAAAAGCCATTTTTTGTCGGCGTTTGTCAGGCCAGTGCTCAGGCCAGCAACTGGCGCAATCTGATGATGGCTTCTTGCAGTTGTTCCATCGAGTTAGCCGTTGAAAAGCGCACGAACTGGCCTGTCTCAAAGCTGCCAAAGTCGCGCCCCGGCGTGATGGCGATGTGGGCGCGCTGCATTACTGCCAAGGCAAAGTCCCAACTGCCTTGTACGCCCAGCTTGTCGCACAAGCGGCTGCAATCGGCCCAGGCGTAAAAAGCGCCGTCGGGCTGCACCGCAATATCAAAACCCAACGCTTGCAGCTGTGGAATGAAGTAGTCGCGCCGCGCCTTAAATTCAGCGCGGCGGCGTTCGTATTCGGCCAAGCTCGCCGGTTCAAAGCAGGCCAGCGCGGCGTGCTGCGACACCGTGCTGGCGCAGATAAACAGGTTTTGCGCCAAGCGCTCAACCACTGGCACCAGCGCCTCGGGCACCACCACCCAGCCCAAGCGCCAGCCGGTCATGTTGAAGTATTTGCTAAAGCTGTTGATGCTGATGATGTGCTCGTCAATGGCCAGCGCGGTTTGACTAAAGGCGTCGTCGTAGCTCAGGCCCAAATAAATCTCATCGACGATGGTGACGCCGCCGCGCTCTTGCACCACTTGGTGGATGCGGCGCAGCTCGTCGGGCGCAATCGAGGTGCCGGTGGGGTTGGAAGGCGAGGCCAATAGCACGCCGCGTGTTTTGTCCGTCCATGCGGCGCGCACCTTGTCAGCGCTGAGTTGGTAGCGCTCGACCGCAGTGGTGGCAATGAGCACCGCTGTGCCGTCAGCGGCGCTGACAAAGTGGCGGTTGCACGGGTAGCTGGGGTCGGGCATCAGCACTTCGTCACCGGCGTCAATCAGCGCCAAACAGACCAATTGCAGCGCCGCTGAGGCACCCGCAGTGATGACGATGCGCTGCGCTGGCACCTGCACGCCAAAGCGCTGCGCATACCAGCCGCTGATGCGCTCGCGCAAGGCGTCCAAACCCAGTGAGGGCGTGTATTGCGT
>CAIRYF010000052.1 GCA_903882725.1 uncultured Simplicispira sp. | reverse complement strand
TTGTGTTTTACCAATGCGCTGCTGAACTGGTGCAACTCGTTTTTGCGCTGATTTTTGATTTGGGCGTGGATGGCTTTGACGCGCTTTTTCTTGTGCGCTCTTTGCGCAATGCCCAGCTTTTGTTCATGGCTGCGGTACCAGCGCCCTTGCAGTTTTTGTCCGTCTGACACGGTGGCGCATTCTTTCAGGCCCAAGTCGATGCCGACGGCTGCTGTGCCGGGCGATGGTTGACATTCAACTTGCACGGCCACGTTGAAATACCAACGCCCTCGGCTGTCTTGGCTGAACGATCCGGCGCGCAGTTCGTAATCAGCCAAACCATAACTGTCCCATAGGCTTAATTTATGCCCGGCAAAGACAATTTGACCGGCTTTGTATTTGGCATGGCTGCCCTTGAATGGAATCCAACCCAGCGAATACTTGGCCGATTGGGGATTGGACACACGCCAATTCAATCGCGTTTTTTTGAACTGTTTGCGCCGACTGGCGTATTCAGCGCACACCAATTGCACCGTACCGCTGCCCACCGTGATGCCGTCGCATTGGCTGAATCCTGCCGTGAGTTTTTGCAGGTCGTAGCCACTGAGCCACTGATGGCGTTCACGAATAGCGCGGTGGCTGGTTTCGTTGCAGAAGTTGAACACCTGATTGACCTCGCGTGCCATCTGACTGAGCACCTTGGCGTGCTTGTCTTTAATGCGCAGTTGCAGGGTTTTGGTGGTGCTTGCCATGCTTTTTAATTTATCACGGGCACAAAAAAAGGGAAGCCAAAAACACAGGATGCCGTAGGCATCCGGCGCTCTTGACCCCGCCATGCATGGCGGGGCTTGCCGCGCTTTGGGTCAACAGTGGCGTCGAAATGCGGTGCGTGGTATTGATTGTTCATGGCAGTGGTCTCCCTAAAAATGCAATCTGCCAAGCCAGCGTATCCCTGGCTGCGCCGCAGCGCAAGCCGGACAAACGCTGCTGCTGTGGTCGGCGCTAACGCCGTAGCGCTGCACCACTGCCTCGCGCTGCCTCGCACCGCCTCAAACCGCCGTATCCGCCAGCGCCACTTGGCCGCGCAGCCACGCGCTGAATGCGGTCAGCACCGGCGACTGCGGCTGTGCCTGCACGGGGCTGACCAAGTAATACGCCCGTTCGCCGCGCAGCGGCTGCAGGCAGGCGACGACCAAGTCGCCCCGCGCCAACTCGGCCTCAATCAGCAGCGGCGGTATCAGCGCCACGCCCAGCCCGTGCGCTGCGGCCACGGCCAGCATAGAAAACAACTCATAGCGCGGCCCGTCCAGCGCACGCGGCGCAGCCACGCCCATGGCGTCAAACCACTGGCGCCAGCCGTAGGGGCGGGTGCTTTGCTGTAGCAGCGGCAGCTGCGTCAGTTGCGCCAGCGCCTCTGCGGTGACGGGCTGATAGGCCCGCCCCAAGTCGCGCGGCATGGCAGCTTCAAGCAGGCGCGGGCTGCACACCGGCACCACGTCTTCGGGCAGCAGCCACTGCGCCTGCGTGCCCGGCCACTGCGCGACTTGCTCGGGCGTGCCGGCGTACAAAGCAGCATCAAAACCGGTATCGGCAAACAAAAAAGGCCGGGTGCGGGTGTCGATATGCACCACCGTGTCCGGGTAGAGCGCAGCAAACTGCACCAGGCGCGGAATCAGCCAGCGCGTGGCAAAGGTGGGCACCGCCGCCAGCGTCAGCGCGCCGCCGTGGCCTTGGTGGGCCATCAGCTCCAGCGTGTCGCGCTCCAGTGCCTGCAAGCGCTGGCGCACTTGGCGGGCGTAGTGCGTGCCCGCCAGCGTCAGCGCCACGCCGTGGCGGGTGCGCTTAAACAGCGGCACACCCAAAAAGTCTTCCAGCGCAGTGATTTGGCGCGACACCGCGCTTTGCGTCAGCGCCAGCTCTTGCGCGGCGCGGGTGTAGCTCTCGTGCCGCGCGGCAGCTTCAAAACAGGCCAGGGCTTGGGTGGAGGGCAGGGTACGGCGCATCACAGGCATCACAGGTGTTTATGGGCACCACAGTCTTTTAAGAGTTGCGTTTTTATCATATCTGGGTGCTGCATTTTCGTTTGCAATGCAGCACTGGTGCGCGCTACGATGCGCCATGCCGCTGCGCTTTATGCGCTTTTTGCACACCATACCCACTGTAGTTTTTAACTGTAACGCCCAGGAGACACCATGGCCCACGCACCTTTTCAATGGCAAGACCCCTTTTTGCTCGACCAACAATTGAGCGACGACGAGCGCATGGTGCGCGAGGCCGCCGCCGCCTACTGCCAAGACAAATTGGCACCGCGCGTGCTGGATGCCTTTCGCCACGAGAAGATGGACATCAGCGTGTTTCGCGAGATGGGCGAAGTTGGCCTGCTGGGCCCGACCATCCCCGAGCAGTACGGCGGCCCCGGCCTGAACTACGTTGCCTACGGCCTGATC
Organism: uncultured Simplicispira sp.; assembly: GCA_903882725.1. Classification (GTDB taxonomy): domain Bacteria; phylum Pseudomonadota; class Gammaproteobacteria; order Burkholderiales; family Burkholderiaceae_C; genus Simplicispira. Next base: position 168 of record CAIRYF010000052.1, on the reverse strand, counting down.
GCCCGCGAAGTCGAGCGCGTCGATTCGGGCTACCGCTCCATGGCCAGCGTGCAAAGCTCGTTGGTGATGGTGCCGATTTATGAGTTTGGCACCGAAGGCCAGCGCCAAAAATACCTGCCCAAACTGGCCACCGGTGAGTGGATTGGCTGCTTTGGCCTGACCGAGCCC
>CAIRYF010000051.1 GCA_903882725.1 uncultured Simplicispira sp. | reverse complement strand
GGGTTGTTAGCACTGTGGGCGCAGCGCAAGCACCCAGCAACAAAGGAGCAGTGCCAAGAAGGCTGAGACAGTGGCGGCGTTGCATTAGCGATCTTTCGTGGGCTCGGGAAATCCGGCAAACAGTTGTTGGGCAATCCACAGGGCGTCTTGCTCACTCAGCATGGCTTTCCACGGCGCCATTGGCGTGCCGGGGCGCCCGCCGTAAATGGTGGCGGCCATCGAATCCAGCGGCTTGTCGGCCAGCGCCTCGGACGTCAGTGCCGGGCCTAGGCCACCCGTCAGGTACAGGCCGTGGCACGAGCCGCAGTCTTGGCGCACCATGCGCACCAGCGCTTGCTGGCGCTCAGGCGTGGGCATTTGTGCCAGCGCGCTGGCCGCCAGCAGCGCCCACACCGCACCCAAGCCAATGCGGCGCAAGATAGGAAAAAAGAGCAGGAGTGCCATGGTGCAGAAAAGAAGGAAAAAGACAGGCGATATAGCGAAGACGATAGCAAGAAGCGTAAAACATTCTCGCGGCCTGCATCTTTGCCGTAGGGCTCCTGCCTGTCCTTGATACGCATCAAGTCCAAGGAAGCACGCTGTTTTGACAATCCGGCATCTTTGACCGTCCCGATACCGCAGGAATTTTTATGACTACCAATATTTGCCTCGCTCCCGACGCTGCTCTCGCCCCCGCACAGTGGGGCCGCGTCACGCTGGTGGGTGCTGGCCCAGGTGATGCTGAACTGCTGACACTCAAAGCCGCGCGCGTGTTGGCCAGCGCCCGCTTGGTGCTGTATGACAACCTGGTCTCGCCCGAAGTAATGGCCCATGTGGCGGCCGATGCCGAGTTGATCTACGTTGGCAAAAAAAGCAGCAACCACACCTTGCCGCAAGAAGGGATCATCGAACTGATGGTGCGCCTAACCCAGGGCGGACGCTCGCTGGTGCGCCTCAAAGGGGGTGATCCGTACATTTTTGGCCGGGGCGGTGAAGAAGCCGAAGCATTGATCGCCGCCGGCATTGCCTGCGACACCGTGCCCGGTATCAGCGCCGCGCAAGGGGCAGCGGCTGCCGTTGGCATTCCGCTGACGCACCGCGACCACGCCGGGATGCTGGTGCTGGCCACTGGCCACTTGCAAGGTGAAGGTGACGAGCGCACCGTGGCGCTAGATTGGCAAGCACTGGCCCGACCGCGCCAGACGGTGGTGATTTACATGGGCATCGGCACGCTGGGGGTCATTTGCAGCCAGCTGATCGCACACGGCCTGTCGCCTGACACCCCGGCTGCGCTGATCGAACGCGCCACCTGGCCACAACAGCGCAGCGTCTTTGGCACGCTGCAAACCCTGCCCGCCCTGAGCCTAGAGCACCAAGTCAGCCCACCGGCACTGATCATGATTGGCGACACCGTGGCGCTGCACGCACGCATTGGCGCTGGTGCCGCTGCCGCTGTCGGCGCTGCACTGTGACGACTGACGCCAAAGCGGCTTGCCCGTGCGGGTGCCTATCGCCCAAGCGCCAGCCGCTGGCGCTGGCCGACTGCTGTGGCCGCTATCTCGACCAAAGTGACGCCGCGCCCGACGCCGAGCACTTGATGCGCTCACGCTACAGCGCCTTTGTGCTGCAGCGGCGCGACTACCTGCTGGCCACGTGGTACGCCGCCCAACGCCCCAGCACGCTGGAGTTTGAACCCGGCGCGCAGTGGCTGGGGCTGGACGTGCGCCGCCACCGCGTGCTGGACGCCAGCCATGCCGAGGTCGAATTTGTCGCCCGCTACCGCATCGCTGGCAAAGCGGTGCGCTTGCACGAACACAGCCGCTTCATCCGCGAAGACGGGCGCTGGTACTACGTGGATGGCAATGGCGATGGCAATAAATGCTAATTTATAGCCAAAACAGCCGCTAGCCCTTTAACTGCTTGCGGTTGTAGCTATGCAATTTGATGCGCCCAAACCGGACGCGTGCGCACCGGCTCTGCGGCACACTCGGTGTTTTTTCTACCAAAGGATTTTTTATGCAACGACGCCAATTCACTCTGACCGGCGTAAGCACCTTGGGCGCTTTGCTGCTGCTGGCCAGCACACAAGCGCGCGCCCTGAGCCTGTCGGGCCTGAGCAACGCCGACGCCAGCAGCGGCGTCAAAGCCGCGCTAGAGCAAGGTGCCATCGCTGCCGTTGGCCTGCTGGGCCAATCGGGTGGTTTTTTGAACAACCCCAGCGTGCGCATTGCGCTGCCCGGCTATTTGAATGACGCAGCCCAAATGATGAAACGCTTTGGCCAAGGCAAGCGCATCGAAGAGCTGGAGACCTCACTCAACCGCGCCGCCGAAGCCGCCGTACCGATGGGCAAAGACCTGCTGATCGGCGCCGTACAAAGCATGAGCGTCACCGACGCCAAAAACATCCTGACCGGCGGCGACACCTCGGTGACGCAGTTCTTTTCCAGCAAAACCCGCATCCCGCTGGGCGAAAAATTCTTGCCCGTCGTCACCCAGGCCACCAGCCAAGTGGGCCTAGCGCAGCAATACAACGCCTTTGCTGGCAAAGCGGCGGGTTTTGGTCTGGTGAAAAAAGAAGACGCCCGCATTGAGGACTACGTCACCGGCAAAACGCTGGACGGTCTGTTCAGCGTGATTGGCGAGGAAGAACGCAAACTGCGCCAAAACCCTGCCGCCGCCGGCAGCGCCCTGCTGCAAAAGGTATTTGGCGCGCTGAAGTAGCCGTAAAACAGCAGACTATGAGTAACATTTCAGTGGGCAGCGTCTGTTCTGGTATCGAAGCTGCATCCGTAGCTTGGAGCGATATTGGTTTTAATTTTCAGTGGTTTTCTGAAATTTCTCCATTCCCGTCAAAAATCCTTAGCATAAAGCACCCACATATTGCTAACCTTGGTGATATGTGTGACATTCCAGATAAAATTAAAAATGGCATTATTAATGCACCAGATTTAATTTGTGGCGGTACGCCCTGCCAAGCTTTCTCGCTTGCAGGCTGGAAAAAAGGCCTCGACGATAACCGTGGAAACCTAACACTGAAATTTGTTGACATCATCGAAGCCAATGACGAGGCCCGCAAAGCCTTGGGCCAAGCTCCCAGCGTAGTTTTTTGGGAAAACGTAGAAGGCGTGCTGAGAGATAAAACCAATGCCTTTGGTTGCCTTCTTTCTTTGCTGGCCGGATATGACAAAGAAATAACGGTTTCTCGGTGGCCTCAAGCTGGAATTGTCCGTGGCCCCAAGCGCAACATTGCTTGGCGTGTGATTGATGCCAAATATTTTGGTCTGCCGCAACAGCGACGGCGATTGTATGTGGTTGCCGGCGGAAAAGATTTTTTTCCTGAACAGGTGTTGTTTGAATGGTTTGATAGCCACCAAAAAAATAATAACGCCGTCAAAGCCGATGCCCCGCTTGTTTTTACAAAACAAGGACATTCCATCGAAGTTTTTCGCAGCTATACCGATTGCTTATATTCAGCCTATGGCACAAAATGGAATGGTAACGCTGCGGCGTACAATGGATCTAGGACTTACGCAAACTATTAAGAGATAAGCAGAATTGTATTCTGTACAATTCGTAAGAATTATTTTTAATCACTCCCTTGAGCATGACTAGGATCGATTACTGCCAATTTCTTGCTTCAAGCCATACGAATTTCACCATG
>CAIRYF010000050.1 GCA_903882725.1 uncultured Simplicispira sp. | reverse complement strand
TGTGGCGCAGGTACATCGCAGTGAAAAACCCTTTGCCCGTTTGCGTGAAATTGCTGTGGTGCTGTGTACCCACATGGATGGCGTGCTGTGCGACCAGCACGGCACACCCCTGCCTGCAATGGCGATGGAGCCGATTGCCACCGATTTGGAACTGCTCTACGACAAACTCGACAGCCGTGACTTGGCCGCTGGCTCGCCGCTGGCACGGCGCTTGTTCAGTTAAGTTTTAGCTCAATGCGCAAGAATTTAGAGCTTTTTACGGCTCAAGCCCTTACAGAGACTGCGGTTGTAGCTATTAAAAAAGAAGTGGATGCGCTGCGCACGCAGCTCAACACGTGGGCGCACGCTTACTACGTCAACGACGCGCCCACCGTGCCCGATGCCGAGTACGACCGCCTCTACCAGCGCTTGCAAGCCCTAGAAGCGCAGCACCCCGAGCTGATTACGTCTGAATCTATCACCCAGCGTGTTGGCGGCGCGGTGATGGACGGCTTGGCCCCGGTGCGCCACGCGGTGCCCGTGCTGAGTATTCGCACCGAAACCGACACTGAGGCCAGCGGCGCGCAGGCGTTTGACGCCCGCGTGCGCCGCGAGCTGGGCTTGGACGACAGCGAGCCGCCCATCGAATACGTTGCCGAGCCCAAATTTGACGGCTTGGCGATAAGCCTGCGCTACGAAAACGGCCAGTTGGTGCAAGCGGCCACGCGCGGCGATGGCGAGGTGGGCGAAAACGTCACCCACAACATCCGCACGCTGCGCCAGATTCCGCTGACGCTGCCAGCCGGTGTGCCGCCGCTGTTGGAAGTGCGCGGCGAGGTGTTCATGCGCCGCGCTGACTTTGACGCGCTCAACGAGCGCCAACGCGCGCAGGGCGCTAAAACCTTCGTCAATCCGCGCAACGCAGCTGCGGGGGCCATGCGCCAGTTGGATTCGGGCATTGCAGCGCAGCGGCCCCTGCGCTTTTTTGCTTATGGCTTGGGTGCCATCACGCCCGCTGACGAAGGCAGCCCGGTGTTTGCCACGCACTACCAACTGCTGCAAACGCTGAAATCATGGGGTTTTCCGGTCGCAGCCCAAGTGCAGATTGCGCTGGGTGCTTCGCAATTGATAGCGTATCACCAGCATATTGGTGCCGCGCGCGACCAGCTGCCTTACGACATTGACGGTGTGGTCTACAAAGTCAATGCGCTGGCGTTGCAGCGCCAACTGGGTTTTGTCACGCGCGAGCCGCGCTGGGCGGTGGCGCACAAATACCCAGCGCAAGAGATGGTGACGCGCATCGAAGGCATCGACGTGCAAGTGGGCCGCACCGGCAAGCTGACGCCAGTGGCGCGGCTGGCACCGGTGTTTGTTGGCGGCGTCACCGTGACCAATGCCACGCTGCACAACCTGTTTGAAGTGCGCAAAAAGCAGGTGCGCGTCGGCGACCAAGTCATCGTGCGCCGCGCTGGCGATGTGATCCCGGAAGTGGTCGGCGTACTGCCTGGCGCTGGCCCGCGCTTGGCTTATGTGCCTAATTTTCAGATGCCCCGGCAGTGCCCGGTGTGCGCCAGCGCCGTGGTGCGCGAAAAAGGCGAAGCCAACCACCGCTGCACCGGCGGGCTGTTTTGCCCCGCGCAGCGCAAAGAGGCCCTCTTGCACTTTGCCGCGCGCCGCGCGATGGACATTGAGGGTTTGGGTGACAAGCTGGTCGATCAACTGGTCGAGCAGCAGGTGATTGACGCCCTGCCCGACCTGTACCGGCTGGGGCTGGTGGCGCTGCTGGCACTGGATCGCATGGCTGAAAAGTCAGCGCAAAACATACTCGCTGCACTCGAAAAATCCAAGCAAACCACCTTGCCGCGCTTTTTGTTTGGCTTGGGCATTCGCCATGTGGGCGAAGCCACGGCCAAAGACTTGGCGCGCCACTTTGGCAGTCTGAACGCCATCATGGATGCCAGCGAAGCGCAGTTGTTGCAGGTTAACGACGTTGGCCCGGTGGTGGCGCGCAGTTTGCGCACCTTTTTTGAGCAGCCGCACAACCGCGAAGTGGTCCAGCAACTGCGCGCCTGCGGCGTCACTTGGCCCGAGGGCGCGCCACTGGAGCGCGCCGCCCAGCCGCTGGCTGGCATGACGGTGGTCATTACCGGCACGCTGCCAAGCCTGAGCCGCGAGCAGGCCAAAGAGCGCCTTGAAGCTGCGGGCGCCAAGGTGGCTGGATCGGTCAGCAAAAAAACCACCTATGTGGTGGCCGGTGCCGAGGCCGGCAGCAAACTCACCAAAGCCCAAGAGCTGGGCGTGCCGGTGTTGGATGAAGCCAGTCTGTTGGCGCTGTTGCAAGAAGATGCCTCGATGAGCGTTGGCGCGCAGCTAAGATAGACAGTTCGTTGCAGGCCGTGCCCACACAATGTGGCATGGTTGCGTTTTTAGCCCAAAGAAGGATAGATATGACCAAAAATATTACCGACATTTCCGCCACCCAAAACGAACTGGAAAAACTGGTTTCTGATTTGCGCGGTCTGTTGTCCAGCCGTGATTTGGACAGCGTTCCAGAAATCAAAGTGCTGCGCCAGCGCCTGGACGACGGTATGCACAACGTGCGCGATGCCGCAGTCAACGCCGCCCAAGACGCCGCCCGCCAAGCGCGTGAAGCAGCCCGCCTGGCCGACCGCTATGCCCACGACGAGCCATGGCGCGTTGCCAGCGCTGCGATGGCTGTGGGTGCCTTGGTAGGCTTTTTGCTGGCCCGTCGTTGATTGTTTGATTTATGAACTGGATGTCCTTGCTGGGGTTGGATGTTTTTCTGGCACGTTGGCGCTTGGCCAGTGCCGAGGGCATTGTGGCCGCGCAAGACCGCTTAGAGCTGGCACAACTAGAGTGGCAAGAGCAAAAGCGCCATTGGCGCAAGTTGCTCGCACTGTCTTTGGCGGTGGCGGCTTTGGCGGTGCTGTCCTTGATTGTTTTTTCGTTCGCGTTGGTAATTCAGTTTTGGGACACGCCCCAACGCGCGCTGGTAGCGTGGTTGCTGACTGGTTTTTGGTTCATGCTGTGGGCCAGTGCGGTGGTGGCCTTGATCTCGGTTGCGCACCGGGGCGGTGACGCCTTTGGCCTGACGCGGCGCGAATTGAAGCAGGACTGGCAAGACATGAAGGATCAATTGCCATGAGCCAAACATCCTCTCCTGTCGCTGCTCCTGTGGGGCTGAAGTTGCGCACCCCGACGGCACCAGAGCAGGCCGTCATCGCTCGCATTACGGCGCAGCGTGCGCGTATTTATGAGCGCCGCTCCCAGCGCGCGCAGCAACGCGCTGTGCTGCGTACCAAGCAAGGCCTACCGCCCGATGCCTCTAGCGCATTGCGCGCGGTGGTGTTTGCCAAACAGCACCCACTGGCGCTGGCTGCCATCGCAGGGGTGGCGGTGGTGGCTGGCCCCAAGCGCTTGATGCGCTGGGCGGGCGTGGTGTTGCCGCTGTTGCTGCGTTTGCGCGCCCAGCGTTAATGCGTTAATGCGTTAATGGCCTGCGTTATCAGCGCAGGCCATTTTTTTTGGACTTTTTTTGTTCAAGCCATGGCTTTGATGGCCCGCGCTGCGCGGCTGGGCAGGCCAGGGCCTTCATAAATCAAGCCGGTATAAATTTGCACCACATCCGCACCTGCGCGGATTTTGCTGATGGCGTCTTGCTCGCTCAAGATGCCGCCGACGCCAATGATCGGAAAGCGGCTGCCCAGCGCGGCGCGCAGCTGGCGAATTACTTGGTTGCTGGCCTCCAGCACCGGCGCGCCGCTCAGGCCGCCGGTTTCTTGGGCGTGGGGCTGGCCTTGCACGGCAGTGCGGCTGATGGTGGTGTTGGTGGCAATCACCCCGTCCATGCCGTGGCGTTGTAGTGTG
>CAIRYF010000049.1 GCA_903882725.1 uncultured Simplicispira sp. | reverse complement strand
TGGCCCAGCGCCGTGGCATGGACGAGAAAGAACTGCGCCGCTTGCTCGGGCCGAATCTTTAAGCGTGCTATGGCAGCATCAAAAACAATAGCTAGTAGCGCACGTACTTAAACAGTTTCAGATAGAAAATAGCTTGAAAACCTTTAAATACGTGCAGTAGCAGCTCCTTTTTTAATACCGCCACCATGTCTTTGCCAACGCCTACTTCTGACCCCAAAGTGGCGTCAGCGCCGCCAGCACTGCCTTCGCTGCCTTGGTGGCCGATTCGCGCGGTGCAGTTGTGGCTGGGTGCCGATGGTTTGCGCATGAGCGCAGCCATGTCGTTTTACGGAATGCTGAGTTTGGCACCGCTGCTGGTGGTCGTGGTGGCCGGATTGGGTTGGTGGATTGATCGGGCGCTGCTAGAAAATAATTTGCTGGCGCAAATCCGCACCCTGACCGGCGAGCGCACCGCCCAAGTGGTGCAGCAAGCGCTGGCCAGTGCGCAAGCGCCATCGCAGGGACTGGTGGCATCTGCGATTGCGCTGGTGCTGTTGCTGTGGGGGGCGACTGGCGTATTTGCCGAGCTGCAAGAGGCACTGGCGCGGCTGTGGCAAGAAGAAAACCCCGTGCCATCGTCACGCCCACCGTGGTGGAGCACGGTGGTGGCGCGGCTGCGCGGACTGGCCTATATCGCCGGTATGGCATTTTTGCTGCTGGTGTCGCTGCTGATGTCGGCGGCGCTGGCAGTGGCAACCAGCTGGCTGGGCGCGCATTTTCCGTACCGCGTACTGCTGCTGGCTCTCAGTGAGGGTGTGTCGTTCTTGTTTGCCGCTGGACTGCTGGTCGGGCTGATGCGCATCAGCGTTGACCCCAAGCCGCGCCTGCGTTATTTGGCGCTGGGGGCGTTGATTGGTGCGGGCCTGTTCACCATTGGCCGCCACGGTTTGGCAGCGTATTTGTCGGGTGCGGCGGTGGTGTCGGCTTACGGCGCAGCAGGCTCACTGGTGGCACTGCTGATGTGGATTTATTTTTCGTCCGCCGTGCTGCTGTTGTCGGCGGGTTGCGCGCGGGCGCTGCAAGAGCGGGCTGAGGCCATTGCAGCGCTCAAAATGCCTTAAAAGCGCTTATTTTTCGACAAACGCACGTTCAATCACAAAATCGCCAGGGCGGGTGGTGTTGCCCTCATCAAAGCCGGCCTGCTCCAGCATATGCTTCAAATCGTTGAGCATTTCTGGGCTGCCGCACAGCATGGCGCGGTCTTCCAGCGGGTTCAGCATCGGCAAGCCGAGGTCGGCAAACAACTTGCCCGATTTCATCAAATCGGTCATGCGGCCTTGGTTACGGAACGGCTCGCGTGTCACCGTCGGGTAATACTTGAGCTGCGCACTCACCATCTCGCCCAAAATTTCGTGCTGCGGCAGCTCTTGCGTCAAATAGTCGTAATAGGCCAGCTCTTTGACTTCGCGCACGCCATGCACCAGCACCACCTCTTGAAATTTTTCGTAAGTTTCTGGGTCGCGAATCACACTCAAAAATGGTGCCAAACCAGTGCCAGTGGACAGCAAATACAGGCGCTTGGCCGGCAGCAAATAGTCAATCAGCAGCGTGCCGGTGGGCTTTTTGCCAACAATGACGGTGTCGCCCACTTGGATGTGCTGCAGCTTGGAGGTCAACGGGCCATTGGGCACTTTGATGCTCAAAAACTCCAAGTGCTCTTCATAGTTGGCGCTGACGATGCTGTAAGCGCGCAAAAGCGGCTTGCCATCGACGCGCAGGCCAATCATGGTGAAGTGGCCGTTAGAAAACCGCAGTGCCGGGTCGCGGGTGGTGGTGAAGCTAAAAAGCCGATCAGTCCAGTGGTGAACCGTCAGCACGCGTTCTTCAAGAAATGCGCTCATAGTGTGTAGGCAGAGAGAGTGAAAAAATAAGGGGCAAGTAGATGGTGCCTATTGTCCGGCAAAGGCTTGGGGCTAAATTTCTTTGATTGCTGCGCTTTCACCGCCCAGCGCCTCGATCAAATCGGGGATAAATTGGCGCAGTTCACCCGTCGCCAGCGCCACGTCGGCATCAAAACCGCCCTCGTCAGTTGGGCCTTGGGTTGCCGTATCTAAAAACGCCAGTTTTTTAATTTGCAAGCCTTCGGTGAGCACAAACGACAG
>CAIRYF010000048.1 GCA_903882725.1 uncultured Simplicispira sp. | reverse complement strand
GAGCCGGTGGATGACAAAAAGCTCATCACCGACGCCCTCTCCGGCATGGTGGCCAGTCTTGATCCGCACTCACAGTATTTCGATAAAAAGTCGTTTGCCGAGTTTCGCGAAGGCACCACCGGTCGCTTTGTCGGCGTGGGCATCGAGATCACGCAAGAAGACGGCCTGATCAAAGTGGTCTCGCCCATCGAAGGCTCACCGGCCTTTCGCGCTGGCCTGAAAACGAACGACCTGATCACCAAAATCGACGACACCGCCGTAAAGGGTCTGTCGCTCAACGACGCCGTGAAAAAAATGCGCGGCGAGCCGGCCACCAAGGTGACGCTGACGATTTTGCGCAAAGAAGAAAGCCGCACCTTCCCGGTGACCATCACCCGCGAAGAGATCAAAACCCAGTCGGTCAAGGGCAAGATGATTGAGCCGGGCTACGGCTGGATTCGCCTGTCGCAGTTCCAAGAGCGCACCGTGGACGACTTTGTCCGCAAGGCCGAAGAACTCTACAAAGCCGACCCCAAGCTCAAGGGCTTGGTGCTGGACTTGCGCAACGACCCGGGCGGCCTGCTGGACGCAGCCGTGGCGGTGTCGGCGGCGTTTTTGCCGGAAAACGTCACCGTAGTCACCACCGACGGCCAGCTGGCCGAAAGCAAGGCCAGCTACAAGGCCGCGCCCGAGTTTTATGCCCGCCGCGGCGCCGGAGACCCGCTCAAGCGCTTGCCAGCCGCCCTGAAAACTGTGCCGCTGGTGGTGCTGGTGAATGAAGGCTCGGCCTCGGCCAGCGAAATCGTCGCCGGCGCACTGCAAGACCACCAGCGCGCCACCATCATGGGCAGCCAAACCTTTGGCAAAGGCTCGGTGCAAACCGTGCGCCCACTGGGGCCAGACACCGGCATCAAGCTGACCACCGCGCGCTACTACACGCCCAGCGGCAAGTCCATCCAAGCCAAAGGCATCGTGCCTGACGTGATGGTCGACGAAACCCTAGAGGGCAGCCCGTTTGCCGCGCTGCGGATGCGCGAAGCCGACCTAGAAAAACACCTGGGCAGCGGCCAAGGCGAAGAAGTCAAAGACGAAGTGCGCGAAAAAGCCCGCGAAGATGCCCGCAAGCGCTTAGAAGAAGAGTCGAAAAAACCGCTGTCCGAGCGCAAACTGCCTGAATTTGGCTCCGACAAAGACTTCCAGTTGGCCCAAGCCCTCAACCAACTCAAGGGCGTCACGGTGCTGGCCAGCAAGACGCAAACCGAGCGCAAGGAAGAAAAAACAGACAAGAAAGACGAAGCGCACTAAGTCGCCCGCTGCAAGTACCCATGAACGATCAACAGCTTTTGCGCTACTCGCGCCACATCCTGCTCGACGACATCGGCATTGAGGGGCAAGAGCGCATCTTGGCGGCGCACGTGCTGGTGATTGGCGCGGGTGGCTTGGGCTCGCCCGCAGCGCTATATTTGGGCTCGGCAGGGGTCGGCCACATCACGCTGGTCGATGACGATGCGGTGGATTTGACCAACTTGCAGCGCCAAATTGCCCACACCAGCGCGCGCGTTGGCCAGCCCAAAGTGACGTCAGCCGCCGAAGCGGTGCTGGCCATCAACCCCGACGCCGCCATCACCTGCATCCAAGCGCGCGCCGACGCGGCTTTGCTCGATGGATTGGTGGCCACCGCCACCGTGGTGCTGGACTGCACCGACAACTACGCCACGCGCCACGCCATCAACGCCGCTTGCGTGCGCCACACCAAACCACTGGTGGTCGGCGCAGCCATTCGTTTTGACGGGCAAATCACCGTGGTCGACCCGCGCCAGATGAACGCGCCGTGCTATGCCTGCATTTTTGCGCCCAACGCCGAATTTGAAGAAATGCAGTGCGCCACCATGGGCGTGTTTGCGCCGCTGGTGGGCATCATCGGCGCCATGCAAGCTGCCGAGGCGCTCAAGCTGATCGTCGGCGTAGCGTCCTCACTGGCCGGGCGCTTGCTGATGCTGGACGCGCGCAGCATGGAGTGGAGCGCGCTGCAAGTGCGCCGCGACCCGCATTGCGCAGCGTGTGCTGGGGTAGGCGTTGTCTGACAACGAGGGGCTGCACTGGCCGGCAAAATTTAGACACACTTTCGTCTACATTGACTAGGGCGCAGGTCATTTCTTCTACCTGCCATACACCGGACGCTAGCGTGAAACTGAAAACCTACATCGTTGAAGACAACGCCACTATTCGAGAAAACCTGATTGCAGCGCTCGAAGAGTTGACTGATGTCCAATCCGTTGGCGTAGCCGAGACCGAGGAAGAAGGCGCTTCTTGGCTCACCGCCAATGCCAGTCAATGGGATTTGGCCAT
>CAIRYF010000047.1 GCA_903882725.1 uncultured Simplicispira sp. | reverse complement strand
GCTTGTAGCAAGCAAGAAGCCGCCACGCCCGCCGCTGCGCCCGCACCTGCTGCGGTGGCCATGACCAAAATCGTGGTCGGCTTAGACGACAATTTTCCGCCGATGGGTTTTCGCGACGAAAAGAACGAGCTGGTCGGCTTTGATATCGACATGGCACGCGAAGCCGCCAAGCGCATGGCCGTCGAAGTCGAATTCAAGCCTATCGACTGGAGCGCCAAAGAAGCCGAACTGGCGGGCAAGCGCGTCGATGCCTTGTGGAACGGCTTGACCATCACCGACGAGCGCAAGAAGAATCTCGACTTCACTGCGCCTTATATGGAAAACCACCAAATCGTCGTCGTTGCCGCCAACTCGCCTATCAAGACCAAAGCCGACATGGCTGGCAAAGTGGTCGGTGCGCAAGAGGGCAGTAGCGCTGTGGATGCCGTGAAGAAAGACGCAGCCGTGTTTGCCTCGTTCAAAGAATTCAAAACCTTTGGCGACAACGTCACGGCGCTGATGGACTTGGCCACAGGCCGCTTGGGCGCGGTGGTGGTCGATGAAGTGGTGGGGCGCTACTACGTAGCTAAAAAACCGACCGAATACGCCATCATTAATGAGCACTTTGGTACCGAAGATTACGGCGTTGGCGTGCGCAAGGGCGATACCGAGTTGCACGGCAAACTCGATAAAGCGCTGGCTGAGATGAAGAAAGATGGCGCGGCGGCAGCGATTGCCACCCAATGGTTTGGCAAGGACATCATCAAGTAATCTGCCTGCATGGGCATGGCATAGGTATGGACTACGCGCTTTCAATGGTGGCACCGCTGTGGCAAGGTGCCACCGTCACGCTCAAGCTTTTCTTCATTACGCTGGCGCTGGCGGTGCCGCTGGGTTTGGCACTGGCGCTGGCGCGGCTGTCGGGTTCGCCCGCGCTCAGTGCGCTGGTTAACGGCTACATCTGGCTGATGCGCGGCACGCCGCTGATGCTGCAAATGCTGTTTATCTACTTTGCGCTGCCGTTTGTGCCGGTGATTGGCGTGCGCCTGCCGGATTTTCCGGCGGCGGTGTTGGCGTTTGCGCTGAATTACGCCGCTTATTTTGCCGAGATTTTTCGCGCTGGCATCCAGTCGATTGACAAAGGCCAGTACGAGGCGGCGCGCGTGTTGGGCATGACCTACGGCCAGACGATGCGCCGCATCGTGCTGCCACAAATGGTGCGGCGCATCTTGCCGCCGATGAGCAACGAGACCATCACGCTGGTCAAAGACACTTCGCTGATTTACGTGCTGGCGCTGAACGACCTGCTGCGCGCCGCGCGCGGCATTGTGCAGCGCGACTTCACCACCACGCCGTTCATTGTGGCGGCGGCTTTTTACTTGGCCATGACCTTGGTGCTGACCTGGGGCTTTCAGACTTTGGAGAAACGCTATGCCCGCCACGACGCTTGAGAGCGCGGTGAAGGATGCCGCCGCCGCGCCGATGATTGACGCCCAAGGCTTGCACAAGCGCTTTGGCAGTTTGCAGGTGCTCAAAAACGTCTCGCTGCAACTGGGCCGGGGCGAAGTGGTGGCGGTGATTGGCCCGTCGGGTTCGGGCAAAAGTACCTTTTTGCGCTGCTTGAACCACCTCGAAACCATCGACCAAGGCCGCATCCTGATTGAGGGTGAAGTGCTGGTCAGCACCAACGCCCAAGGCCAGTGCAGCTACGCCCCCGAGCGCGAAGCGCGCCGCATCTGCCGCAAGATGGGCATGGTGTTTCAGCACTTCAACCTGTTCCCGCACCTGAGCGTGCTGCAAAACATCATCGAAGCGCCGATGGTGGTCAAAGGTATGTCCGCCGCTGACATCACCCCTAAAGCGCTGGAGCTGCTGGCCAAAGTGGGCCTGAGCAACAAAGCCGACGCTTACCCAGCGCGCTTGTCGGGCGGACAAAAACAGCGCGTCGCCATTGCCCGGGCGCTGGCGATGGAGCCAGACATCATGCTGTTTGACGAGCCAACCTCGGCGCTCGACCCTGAGCTGACGGGCGAAGTGCTGCGCACCATGCGCCAACTGGCCGATGAGCACATGACGATGCTGGTGGTAACGCACGAAATGGGCTTTGCCCGCGAAGTAGCTAGCAAAGTGGTGTTTATGGATCAGGGCGAGCTGATTGAAGCCCAACCCGCGCGCGACTTCTTCGCACGCCCACAGCACGCGCGCACCAAGGCGTTTTTGGAACATATGCTGTAAGCGGTGGGGCCAAAAATCGTCAACGCGCCTAGTGGGCGTCTGCGCCAATGGGGGCTGGGCGTGCCTGTGTAACAAAGTTGTCACCGAGCACCGCTACGCTGCTAGCGATGACTATGACTATCACCAGACCCCCAACCAAGCTTTTAAAGCCTCTTGTGCGCACACCTTTCGCGCGGGTACTGGCGGCGTTGTCGCCAGCGTTGCAGCAGGGACAAGGGCCGCTGGCCCATTTGGTGCGATCAGGGCAGTTGCACTGCGTGTTTCAGCCGTTGGCCGATCTGCGCGAAGGCACGGTATATGCCCATGAGGCGCTTATCCGGGGGCTAAAAGGCTCGCCTTGGTATACGCCGGATGTGCTACTGGATATGGCACGCCAAGAGAATTTGCTGCGAGACTTTGAGCTGGTATGTGTCTATATCGCCTTGCAAAACTGGGGCGCTGCCCGTGCAGCGGGGCGGGTATTTATCAACATCAGTGCCGATGCGTTGGTTCACGCTGTGACCTTGTGTGGCGCGGATGAACTGGCCAATACCGTGCGCACTTTTGGCGTGCAACCGCGCATGGTGGTGCTGGAAATTACAGAGCATGAGCGCGTGGGCGACATGGCCCCACTGCGCCAAGCCGTGCAGTGCGTACACGGTGCAGGGATGCGACTGGCACTGGACGACTTTGGTGATGGTCGCTCCAGCCTGCGGGTGTGGTCTGAGGTCAAACCTGATTTCGTCAAGATCGACAAATACTTTGTGCGCAACATCAGTGCGCAGCCGCAGAACCTGCAAATGGTGCAGGCCATCAAGAGCATTGCCCAAGTGTTTGGCACCACCTTGGTGGCAGAAGGTATAGAGACGCCGGCCGATTTGCGCGCACTGCGCGATTTGAACATCACCTATGGCCAAGGCTGGCTGCTGGGTTATCCGGATAGGCAGCCGGTCAGTGCGCTGCCTGCCGAGGCGCTTGCTGTTTTGCAAGACCGCCGGGTAGCGGTCTTGCCGCAAATGGCGCACCACACGGCGCGCCCCGGTGTTTTGCGCCATGTTCCAGTGCTGCAGGCTCCGACGTTTACGCCCGATACGCCCAATGACACTGTGGCCGCTTGCTTTCAAAGCCATGAAAGCTTGCACGCGCTGGCCATTGTGGAGGGCGAGCGCCCAGTCGCGCTGGTCAATCGTCAGCAATTCATGACGCACTACGCCACGCTGTACTTTCGCGAGGTGCATGGCCGCAAGCCCTGCCTGCCCTTTGCCAATATGCAGCCGCGCATCATCGAGCGCGATTGCGACGTGGAGCAATTGCTGGGCATCCTGACTTCGCAAGACCAGCGCTATCTGAACGATGGTTTCATCTTTACCGACAACGGCTGCTACCGAGGCCTGGGCACGGGCGATCAATTGGTGCGCGCTGTCACTGAAGCGCGTATTGAGGCGGCCCGCCATGCCAACCCTTTGACCTTTTTGCCGGGCAATATCCCCATCAGCCTGCACATTGGGCGTTTGCTGGAGAGTCAGGTCAGTTTTGTGGCCTGCTACGCCGACCTGAACCACTTCAAGCCGTTCAACGACCAGTATGGCTACTGGCGTGGTGACGAGATGATTCGCCTGTTGGCGCGCGTGGTGACAGCCCATGCCAACGCCGAGCGCGATTTTGTTGGCCATGTCGGGGGCGATGATTTTTTGGTGCTGTTTCAGAGCCACGATTGGTTGCAGCGCTGCGAGGCCATTGTTGAGGAATTTGCCCAGCAAGCGCGCCTGTTGTTTGATGTTGATGCCCAAGCGGCAGGCGGCATCCAAGCAGAAGATCGCTACGGTGTTTCGCGCTTTTTTCCCTGCACGACCGTGTCAGTGGGGGCCAGCTGTATTGCCGCAGGCCAAATGTTGCAGGCCGAAGACGTAGCCAACCTGGCCGCTATGGCCAAGCACGAGGCCAAGCACCGCGCGCTGGCCATCGTGGTGCATGGGATGACTGATGTGCCTACTGGGCGCTGACCGGGCGACTTCAATAGCTGCGCCCGCCTTTGTACATGGCGTGCTGGCGTCGTTGCA
This sequence comes from uncultured Simplicispira sp., assembly GCA_903882725.1. Lineage (GTDB taxonomy): Bacteria > Pseudomonadota > Gammaproteobacteria > Burkholderiales > Burkholderiaceae_C > Simplicispira. Next base: position 3,991 of record CAIRYF010000047.1, on the reverse strand, counting down.
GCGTGGCGCTTGCGGCTAGGCGCGCCATGGCAGCGCCGACGTGGGCGTGGGTAATGGCCATGCCCAGCGCATCGGCGGCGTCGCTGCCGGGCAGGGTGGGCAGTTGCAGCAGGCGGCGCACCATTTCTTGCACTTGGCTTTTGGCGGCACGGCCTTGGCCGACGATGGCTTTTTTCATTTGCAGCGCGGTGTATTCGGCCACTGGCAGGTTGCTCGCTACCAGCGCAGTAATCGCCGCGCCGCGTGCTTGGCCCAGCAGCAGCGTGGACTGCGGGTTGACGTTGACAAAGACGATTTCGACCGTCGATTGGTCGGGCTCGTAGCGCGCCACCACTTCGGTAATGCCATCGAACAAAATTTTCAGGCGTCCGGGCAAGTCGCCCAGCGCCAGCGCGGTGGTGCGAATGGTGCCGCTGGCAACGTAGCTCAACTGCTGGCCGTGTACGTCGATGACGCCAAAGCCGGTGGTTTGCAGACCGGGGTCGATGCCCAAGATTCTCATGGCAGTTGGGCGTTGCGCATACGTCCGGCAATTACCCGCGTTCTGCCCGACAGATAGGCCGAGGCGGGCATTTTTTCAAAGCGCTTGGGTGCTGGCAGCATGACTGCCAGGCGCGCGGCTTCGGTTGGGGCCAAGTGGGCAGCGCTTTTTTTGAAGTAGTGCTGGGCGGCGGCTTCGGCACCAAATACGCCTTCGCCCCATTCGACGTTATTGAGGTAAATCTCCAAAATGCGCTGTTTGCTCAACAGCTTTTCTAGCAGCAGCGTTAGCAGCAATTCTTGGCCTTTGCGCACCAGTGTGCGCTCGCTCGACAGCAGCAAATTTTTGGCCAGTTGCTGGGTGATGGTCGATCCGCCGCGCACTTTGGCGGCGGGTGCTGTGGGTGTTGTGGGTGGGGCAGGCTTGGCGGCATCGGCTGTGCTGGCGGCTTTGGGCGCTTTGGCTTGCAGGCGGGCGGCTTGGGCCTGGGCTTGTGCCTGCGCTTTGGCGTTGCGTTCCCAGGCTTTTTCCATGGCGTTCCAGTCGATGCCCTCGTGCTGGGTAAAGCTGTCATCCTCGGCGGTGATGACGGCGCGCTTGAGGTGATCGGAGATGTCGGCATACGCCACCCACTGCTGGTGCCAGCGCAGCCGGTCGGGCCCGGCAATTTGCGCCCAAGCTTCCGAGCGCTGAAAAGCGGTGGATTCGGGGTTGAGCACCGCCATGGCGGCAATGCGGCCGACAAACAGCAGTTGCAGCGCCAGCAGGGCCAGCGCCACCAGTGCCAGCCAGCGCAGCAGGGGTTTCATAAAACAGAAAATGCGGTGTATTTTTTGGCGCTGCGTCAGCCGCCAGCGGCCATCAGCGCGCGCAACTCGGCCAGCACCGGCGCGCCGGGTGGGCGCACGCCGCGCCACAGGGCAAAGGCTTCGGCGGCTTGTTCGACCAGCATTCCCAAGCCGTCGCGCGCTTGCGCGCCGTGGGCCGTGGCCCAGTCCAAAAAGCCTTGCGCTGCGGGGCCGTACATCATGTCGTAGGCCAAACTGCCCGCGTGCAGCACGCTGGCTGGCACCGGCACGGCGTCACCGGCCAAGCTGCTGGCGCTGGCGTTGATAACTATGTCAAAGGAGCCATCAAACACACGATTTATAGCCAAATTGGCCTCTAGCCCTTGTGTAGTAAGCGCTAGTAGCTCTGTTTTTTGTAGCATAGCGATAGCGCTGTGTGCCTGCACCAGCGCCTGTGCTCGGGCCAGCGTGCGGTTGGCAACGGCGATGCGGCGCGCTCCAGCGGCCAGCAGCGGCCCCAGCGCGCCCGCCGCCGCGCCGCCAGCGCCAATGAGCAAGACATCATGCCCGGACAGCTCAAAACCGGCGTTGCGGGTGATGTCGGCCACCAAGCCCAAACCGTCGGTGTTGTCAGCCCAGACAGCACCGTCGATAAACCTTAGCGTGTTGGCGGCACCCGCCAGCTGCACGCGCTCGCTGCACTGCGTGGCCAACTGCGCTGCTTGCAGCTTGAACGGCACGGTGATGTTGCAGCCGCGCCCGCCGGCAGCGGCAAAGCTGCGCAGCGCATCGGCAAAGCCGTCCAGTGCGACCAAGCGGCGCTCGTAGGTCAGCGCTTGGCCGGTCAGTTGGGCAAAACGCGCGTGTATCCACGGCGAGCGGCTGTGCTCGACCGGGTGGCCCATGACGCAATACATATCCATATCCGGGGGGGTGCTCATTGGACGCTGGTTTCTAGCGTTTGATCGCGCGTGAATTTGAAGCGCGAGACCACGGCAATTTGGTCGGCATTGCGGCGCATCTCGGCGTTGAAAGCGCCAAACGGGCCAGCGGCGCGGGCGATGGCTTGGGCGCGGTTGTCCAGCAGGCGGTTGCCCGAGCCTTGCACGATTTCGGTCTCCAGCACGCGCCCGTCGTGGTTGACGGTGACGATCATCGTCAGCTCGCCATAGAGTTTTTTGCCACCTTGCTCGGGAAAATTGTCGGTGCCTTTGTCTTCGACTTTGCGCCGTAGCGTGTCGTAATAAATGGCATAGACCTCTTCGCGCGTGGCTGGGCTGATGAAGCGCTTTTTGGGCCGGGCGTTTTCTTCGTAGATGCGCTTTTCAATTTCGGCCAGCAGTTTGATCAGCTGGCGGCGCTTGTCCTCTTGCGCACTGCGGGCCGTGTTTTGGCTGGCTGGGTGTGGGTCGGGTGCAGGCAGTGCTGCCAGTTGCTGGCGCAGTTGGGCCAGTATTTGGGTTTGCTGTTCTTGCAGCGTGTCCATTTGGCGCTGTGCGTTTTCAAAATCGTTGCCAACGGCCGTCAGCGCCGAATAGGGCAGCGGGCTGGTGGCGCGTCCCTGCGCAGCTTCGCCGCCACCGGCCAGCGCAAATTGGGCAATGGCCTGCGCTTTGTCTGGGCGCTCGGTCGATTTGGCGTTGACCAAAATAACTTCCAGCGGTGTGTCTTGAAAGACGCGGTCAAAGCCTTCTGGGTCGACAAAGCGCACTGACAGCACGCCAGCGTGCAGCAGCAGCGACACGCCCAGCGCCAGCTGCAGCGTGCTCAGTGACTGGAAGAAGGCAGGAGGTTTCACGGGGCAAGATTATCGGCGCTGGCAGGGGTCTCGGTGTCGTTGGCTTCGCTCATGTCCACGGCAATGGCGATCGGGCCAGCGCTGGCAGCGTCGCTTTCGCCGTCTTCCCCCTCTTCCCCTTCTTCGCCGTCTTCGCTGCTGTTGCTGTCGTCTTTGGGGTCGTCTAAGCGCTCTAGCAGTGTGCCGTGCAGGTCCAGCGTGATGTTGTCGATGTCACTCAGGCGCACCCGCAGGCGCGCGCCGCGCGGCAGGTTTTGCGCGCCCAGCACCGGAAACACCAACGGCAGCGTGTCGGCGCGCACCAAAAAGCTGCCGCCGTAGTCTTCTTTGAAGACCGTCACGTCCAGCTCGGTGATGGCGTTTTGCGCCAGATATTGCAGCGTCCAAAAGCGCTCCATGCCCTGCTGGTAGCCGCTGTAGGCCCGGTAGGTGGTGTCAAAGTTGCTGATGATGGCGAACAAGTCAGCGTCTTTGGGCTTGAACGGCGCGGCCAGCGCGGCGGTGTTGCCGTGGCGCGCGCAGGCAATGATTTGCCACTGGTTGACCAAGTCGGTGTAGCGGCGCAGCGGCGAGGTGGCCCAGGCGTAGCTTTTGACGCCAATGCCGGCGTGCGCCAGCGCTTTGGTGCCCATGCGCACTTTGACGCCCGGTGCCAAAGATGCTTGGCTGCGGTAGATGCCGGGCACGCCCAGCTCGGCCATCCAGTTGCCCCAGGTGCTGTTGGCGACGATGGCCGCCTCGGCCACGATCAAATCCAGCGGCGCGCCGCGCTGGCGCGTGGTGATGACGACTTGCTCGGTGCCGTCAGGCTCGCCGCCTTTGCTGCGTTCGTCGCCTTCTTTGGTGCGCAGGCTGAAGTTGTAGTCCGGGCGGTTGAAGTTCTCGGGCTTGCCGCGTACCACTTCGCGCTGGGCTTTGAGGTGC
>CAIRYF010000046.1 GCA_903882725.1 uncultured Simplicispira sp. | reverse complement strand
GTCCAGCAGGGCACCGGCGTTTTGCACGCGTGTGCCGCCGACTACCGTGGCACCACGACGGGCGAAGGGCCCTGGCCACAGCGTGGCCGTGGGGCCGACCACGGCAGCTTGTGCGCCGGGGCGCAGGTGTTGCAACAAACCGTCGAGCGTGCCATTGATGAGCGTGGTGCCGGTGGTGATAAGCACATCGGCCTCGGCAATCGCCTGTGCGGCGCGTTCTTGCGGGATGTGAAATACCAACTCGTCTGGTCGCAGGGTGGAAATATCCAGCTCCAGCACACCAAACGACTGACCCCATTTGCGCAGCTCGCGCATATAAGGCGCAAACGCACCGACCAACACCACACGCTGGCCGGGGGCGATGCGCAGCGCCTCAAAGGCGTCGCCACTGCGCACCTCGGCACCTTGGGGCGGGCCGTCACGCAGCCACAAGGATTCAGCCAGCGCGTTCAGGGTGGCGATGGCCAGTGCGCGGCGCAGGTCTTGTGGACGGTACAGGTCTTGCAGCAACTGCACGGCGTTGCGCCCGGCAATTTTGCCTGGCACTGGCATGGCCAGGGCCGAGCTGGGACAGCACACCGCCTCAGGCACACTTTTGATGGGCGTAGCGCACAGCCCACCCACACCATTGGAGAGTTGGACGCCAGTGAAGAAAACCCCCAACACCGCGCGCTCGATGCACAAATTTTGGGCGGCGTGCTGGCCTAGGGCAGCGACCACCTCAGTGTGCAGCTCAGTCAGCACGGTACTTTCTCCCACGAAATAAACGCCCAACGCATGGGCGTACCCCTGCGCTGTTGCGGTGTGGCGCGCTGATACCAACTGCGCAGGCACTCGGTCTCGTGCGCGTCCAATTCGCCGACCGACCACGCCACACGGCGGGCAAAGTCGTCAAAATCCACCGCATCGGCCAAGCGGTTTTCGTGCGCGATGTAGTCCAGCCGAGGGTGAATCCCCATGCGGTGCAAGATGTTGAGCAGATAGATGTAGTCGGGCACCGAGGGCATACGGCGGCCAATAACCGCTTGGATCGCCGGGTCGGTGAAATGGCCGCCCACCAGGTGTGTGAGATAGACGCGCAAACGCGCCTTGGCGTGCAAACGCTCTAGCGCCGTAGCGATGTCTTCCACGGTGGTGGAGCGCGAGGCCACGACGATGTCGCACTGCGGCACGTCGCTCCAGTCGTCTTCCCAAGCGCGGTGCAGGGTCTCCACATTGCCCAAGCCGTTTTGGGCTGCTTTGCTACGCATAGCGTCCAGCATGGCGCTGCTGTAGTCCAAACCGACCACGCGCTGCAACTGCCCGGCGACGGCCAAACCAATCGTGCCGGGGCCGCAGCCCACGTCCAGCAGCGAGGCAGCGCCGCTTAAATCCATGCGCGCAACAAATTCATCCGCATAACGGCTGCGCAGCGCCTTGCTGGCCATGCCAGCGGCGCGACTGTCCCAAGCGCTGGGGTCTTTGCGGGTGCGCTGGCTCATGGCCAGGTGGTCGCGGTAGAGGCGGCCAAAATCGATAGCTTCAATGGTCATATGGTGTTCATAAAGAATGGAGAGGGATGAATGGATGGCGGCAACGATTGCACGCCCAAGCTGGCGGCTACCGCGCGTTCGCTCACGTTATAAAGCGCCGCCAATCGCGCAGACGTGGCGGTACTGGCGGGCGCGCCGATGGCCACTAAGCAGCCATTGCCCAACAGCGCAATGCGATCGGCAATGCGCAGCGCGTGCTCGGGCTGGTGGGTCGAAAGCAGCACAGCCATGCCTTGCTGGCGCAGTTGGGCAATGGTTTCCAGCACCCGAATTTGGTTACCAAAGTCGAGGCTGGCGGTCGGCTCATCCATCACCAGCAGCACCGGCTCTTGCGCCAGCGCGCGCGCTATCAGCACCAACTGGCGCTCGCCGCCGCTGATGGCGGTGTAAATGCGCTGGCGCAGGTGGGCAATGCCCAGCGTGTGCAGGCACTGCAAAGCGCAATCGCGGTCACTTAGCGACGGCATGGCAAAGCGACCGACACGCGCTGCGCGCCCCATCAGCACCACGTCTTCGACCGTGAACGGAAAAATACCGGTGTGCGCCTGCGGCACGTAGCCCACATGGCGGGCAAAGGCACCGCGCGACCAAGCGGCAACGGGCTCGCCAAGCACGCGCACCTCACCCGCCAAGGGCGACAACAAGCCCAGCAGCGTGCGAAACAGCGTCGTCGTGCCGCTGCCGTTGGGGCCCAGCAGGCACAGCACTTCCCCAGCGGCCATCGCAAACTCCAGACCGACACCGACGCGGCGCTGGCCGTGGCCAATATCGAGCGCACAGGCTTGCAAAACCGGTGCGCCGCTCATTCGCCCCGCCCTGGCCGCGCCAGCAAAAACAAGAAAAACGGTGCGCCCACCAGCGCCATCAAAATGCCCAGCGGCAGCTCGATGCTGGCCACGGTGCGCGCCAGCGTGTCGGTGGCCACCAAAAAACCACCGCCCAACAGCAGCGAAGCAGGCAGCAGGCGCGCAAAATTAGGCCCCACCCACAACCGCGCCACGTGCGGCACCACCAAGCCAATCCAGCCAATGATGCCGGTCAGCGACACCGCTGCCGCCGTGGTCAAGGTGGCCGCCGCCACCAGCAACAGACGCAAACGCGCCACCGGAATACCCAGCGCCAGCGCCTCTTCATCGGCCAAACTGAGCAGATTCATGCGCCAACGCAGCAGCGCCAGCGGCACCAGCCCCATCAGCAGCGCCGGTGCCGTGGTGGCCAAGTCACCCGGCGTGACGGCATTGAGCCCACCGAGCAGCCAGAAGGTGATGGACGGCAGTTGTGTCGTCGGGTCGGCCAAAATTTTGATCAGTGAAATGCCCGCACCCAGCAGCGCGCCCACAGCAATGCCCGCCAGCACCAACACCAGCACCGGATCATGGCGGCGCACCAGCCCAGCCACGCCGACCACTGCCCCCACGGCCAGCAGCCCACCGCCAAAGGCCAGCGCTTGCACTGTCGCCAGCGGCAAGCCCAGGTAAATCCCCAACACCGCCCCCAGTCCAGCGCCCGCCGACACACCCAAAATATCGGGCGAGACCAGCGGATTGCGAAACATTCCTTGGTAAGCTGCGCCCGCCGCCGCCAGCCCCGCGCCCACCAGCAAGCCTGCGGCGACACGCGGCAAGCGAATGTTCCAGATCACGGTTTCTTGGGCTGGCGAAAGCCCCGATTCAGCGCCCACCAAGCGCGCCAGTACCGCCTGCAACAAGTCAGCAGGGGCTATGGGAAATTTACCCAACGCAAAAGCGGCCAGCACCACCGCCAGCAGCAGCGCACCCGCCCACCCAAGGCACCCAAGGCAGCCCAGCGAGCCGGGACGATGGGCCAAGCCCAGCAGCGACCAACGGGGCTTTTTGGGGGACATCAGGCAGTGGCGTCATACTATAAAAACAATAGCTGCTTGCGCTTTACGCATAAGGGCTAGAGGCTGTTTTGTTATAAATTTCACTTTATTTCTCCCAATAAGGCCGTTAGCGCCTGTGGTGACAGCTCGGCACCGTAGAACAAGCGATAAAAGCGCTGCACGGCCACTGCCAACGGTTCGAGCGCACGCACTGCCGGGTGCGTCGGGTGCAGCAGCTGTGCCAGCCAATGCACGCCAATCAGCCGGTTAACACCGGGCGGGCCATCCAGCCAACCAAAAGGCAGCACCGGGGCGCAATAGACACGGCGCTTGCGCACGGCAGTGAGCGATCGCCACAAGGGATCGCTCAGGGCACGGCGGGCAAATTCGGGCTCCTGCGTGACGATGACCTGTGGATCCCAGCCCAAAATTTGCTCCATCGACACGCGCGTGAGCGAGCCCTTGCCAGCCGCAGCTGCCACGTTGTGGCCAGCAACACAATCCAGCACCTCCAAGTTGATGGAGCCGTCCAGCCCGGTCTCCATCCCGTCGGCACTGCGACCAAAGTAAACGCGCGGGCGCTCGCCCAGCGGCACACTGGCACGCAACTGCGCAGCCAGCGCCAAGGCCGCGTCGGCATACACCGCCAGGCGCTCGCCCCGTTCAGCCACGCCCAGCAGCTGGCCAACTTCGCGCAGCTGCGCAGCGTGGTCGGCCAAGCGCCCTTGCACCAGCACGCAGGGCAGCCCGGTCTGCTCGGTGACGCGCTGCGCCGCCGAAATGTAGGTGGCATCGGCCGTACCGGAGTCCAAAATCAGGTCGGGCTGCAACTGCACCAAGGTTTCCAGCGGCACCGTGCTGCCGCGCCCGGCCAGACGCCCGACAAAGGACAGGCTGTGCAGCGGCGCGCCCAGCAGACCCCGGGCGGTGTTGCTCAACTGCAAGGGCCAGCCGACCAGTTTTTCAGGGGCCAGCGCAGCCAGCAACACGCCTGCCGGGGCACCCGCCGCAAACACCCGGCGCACGCGCTGCGGCGGTGGCAACTTGCCAAAGTGGGCGGCAATGGTGCTGCCGCTTGGGCCAGCCCAGGCGGCAGTGCCGCACCAGGCAGCACTCCACAAAGACAAGCCTGATTGCAATAAGAGACGCCGTTTCATCGTTCTTGCCATTGCTCTTGCCAGTCCAGCGCTGTGTGCGTTTTTTGCATCTCCATCTCCATCTCCATCTCCATCTCCATCTCCATCTTCATCTTCATCACCAGCGCAAACCAGCTGTGCAGCGCCGACGCGCAAGGTGGCAGCTCGTAGCCCAGTCCACCGGTAAAGCTGCGCCAGGCCTGCAAATGTTTTTCACTGACCAGCGTCAACAGCGGGCGTTCGTCGGCCATCAGCGCCAGCAACTCGCTGGAAAAACCCGCGCCCGCTGCCTCCAGCGCGCCAAAACGGTTGGCTACGGTCACATCAACGCGGTCAAGCAGCGCCTGACGCAGCACCATGCTGGCTTGCGCTACCCCGGCGGGGTCGAGGCAGCAGGACTGCGACTGCGCGCCCAGGTCTTGCGAGATGGAGAACTCCTCGCCGGTGCGTACATCTTGCAAAAGCATCCACTTGCCGCCCCCGGGACGCACCCGATTGGCCTGCACCACGCCGCCCACGCAGTGACCTTGGGCCTGCAGGCTGCGGCAAAAGTCGGCCAGCAAGGTATCGACACCGCCGAGATAGTCGGGATGCACCACAGCGGCCAGAAAAGAAGGAGGGAGGGTGTGCATGGTTGTGAAACCTATCTCTGCATTTTTAGAAGCGGTAGCTGCCACGAACAAACCAAGTGCGTCCGGGCAGCGGGAAGCCATCCGACAGTTCATACCATTTGTCGCCCAAGTTGGCCACACCAAAGTCCACTGCCATGTCCTTGCGCGGCTTCCAGGTGGCCTTCACGCCCACAATCCCAAAGCCAGCCAGGTCACGGTAAATGGTCTTGCCCGATCCGGCAAAAGCGACCTTGCGGCCTTGCTCGGTCTCCAGCGTGGTGCGCAGCTCCCAGGCATCACTCGGTGCCCAAGTCAGTGCGGTATACAGGCGATGGCGCGGCGTGTCGGTGGGTTGCACGCTGGCATCGCTCAGGTTGCGCCGTGCCAGATAGGTGTAGGCACCGGTCAAAGTCCACTGGCGCGCAATCGACTGGTCAAGTGACAGCTCCAGCCCCGCGTGGCGCGATCGACCCACGTTTTGCGCTTGCGCGCAAGTGGTGCTGCCTGCGCCACAAGTGCCCAGCGGTGCTGCCACATAAACGCTTTGCATCAGGTCGGTGATGCGGCTGTAGAACACCGCCGCTTGGCCCTTGCCACCGGTCCAGGGCGATCCTTTGATGCCCAGCTCCAGGTGATTGGCCACCTCGGGCTGGAGGTCGGGGTTGGGTAGCGCCGCACCCATGCGGGCAGAGTAGCGGTCCTTGATGGTGGGAAAGCGCGTTTTGTGCGAGGCAATGGCATAGGCCTCGCTGCCGTGCTCATCGAGCAAGCGGGTCAGCTCGACCAGGCCATTGGTGGCGCTGGTTGAGCCAGTGGGCCAGTCGTACACCTCTTTGGCATCGCGCTTGTCGTGCGACAGGCCCACGCGCACGTGCCAGTTTTTGGCCAGAGTAATGCTGTCCTCTACCGCCAGCGAGGTGGTGGTGTCACGGTAGTTTTTGGTCGGTGACGAAGGGTTGGACTCTTCGTGCTTGTCTTGTTTGAGGTGCAGCGCCAAACGCAACTCATGGTTGGCCAGCGCGTAGTTGGCCAGTTCCAGCGCGGCACCGGTCGAGCTGTCGTTGTACACGCTGGGGAAGCTGGTGTTGTTGAGCTGCGTGGCGTAGCTGGCGTTGCTGAACGCGAGAATGCTGTTCTTGTAGGTGTCATAGAACACCCGGGCCTTGAGCACATTGTTCTGGCCAATGCGGGTGCTACTGATGAAATACAGGCTGTCTTTGTCCCAGAAGGGCCACTGCCAGTAGCGAATGCCGCTGGTGGACTGGCCGGTGTACACCGGGTTGCCTTTTTCGCCGTCCTGGCGCACGTAGCCCAGCGCGTATTCGTCGGTCGCATTGGGCGTCAAACCCACTTTGAACGACAGGCGCTGGTCGGTGCGATAAGCGTTCTCGCGCTGGCTGCCTGTGTCGGTGGGTTTGGCCTTGTAGTCCTTAAAGCCCTTGGGCAAGGGGAAACCGTCGGCATCTAGGTACGACAGGCCCAGCTGCGCGTACCACGTGTCTTGCCGCGTGCCAAGATTGAGCGAACCCATTTTTTCGGAACCCGAACCTACGCCTAGGCGCACATCGCCCTCCAACGCACGCACCGGCTTGCGGGTCACCAGATTGATGGCACCACCTAGGGTGTTGGGGCCATACAGCAGCGAGGCACCGGCCTTGGCAACGCGGATTTCCGCTAAATCGAAAGTAGTAAAACGGCCATAGTCCACATAGCCGTCATAAGGAACGTACAACGGTACGCCATCAACAAACATGGGTACCTGGCGTGAATCAAAGCCGCGCAGAGATACCGTGTCTTCATTGCGGCTGTTGCGCGAGAGGCTGGTGCCTGGCAAGGCCACCACGGCGGATCCTACGGTGTCGGCGTTGCGCTTCTGAATGGCATCCTTGCCGAGCACCTGCTCGGCACCCTGCTCTGCGCCTTGCGCCGCACCCGTAACCACCACCGTGCCCAACTGAAAACTGCCGTCTTGCGCCGCAGCAGACGTAGCAAAAAATGCCAGCAATAAAGCGGGCAGCAGGCGCAGCCGGGGCGCGCGCTGTGCCTCGCCTGTGCCTGCTGCTGCTTTTTCCCCACCAAGGTTGTATCGAATGTTCTTCATGGTCTTTTCTCTTCGTTATGTATTTTTTTATACAGCGCTAGGCAAAATTTTTTATGCCATGGCCAAGGACTCGGTGCGAGCGCCCGGATGCGATTCGATAGCGCCAGCGCGCATCTGCAACACCTGCTCACCAAACACCGCCACGTCTTGCGGATCGTGGGTGATCAGCACCATCGGCACTTGCAAGCGCCGCTGTAGCGCATCGAGTTCAGCGCGCAGCGTCACGCGCAGGCCGGGGTCGAGCGCGGCAAACGGCTCATCGAGCAGCAGCGCACGCGGCTGTGCCACCAGCGCACGCGCCAAAGCCGTGCGCTGGCGCTGGCCGCCCGACAATTCGTGCGGCGCTTGGTCGGCAACGTCACCCAGCTGGAAGGCGTCAATCCAATAATCGACTGCTTTGCTGGCGTGGTTGCGACGCGGGTTGCGCCAGCCGCGCGCCAGCCCAAAGGCAATGTTCTGGCGCACGCTCAGGTGCGGAAACAGCGCGTAGTCCTGGAACAGATAGGCGACGTTGCGCGCCTGCGGCGGCAAATTCACGCCTTGCTGCGCATCAAACAAGATCTGGCCATCCAAGCGCACATGGCCGCCGTCGGGCTGCATCAGGCCAGCAATGGCTTTGAGCAGTTGGCTTTTGCCCGCGCCCGACGGCCCGATCACCACCACACGCTGGCATTGGGCCGTAAAACGCGCATGGAGCTGAAACACCCGCTGGCCCGAGCGCAGGGTTTTGCGGATGTCGATGTCCAGCTGCATGGTTTTCAGAGCCTATTCAAGAACGGTGCGCCACGCGCCCCGGTGCCAAACGTCCGGTACTGAGCAACACAGCGATGCACACCAGCGAAGTAAGCAGCACCAGCGTGTTGGCGATGTCGTCTTGCCCGGCCTGCACTGCTTCATAAATGGCAATCGACAACGTTTGCGTCTTACCCGGAATGCTGCCCGCGACCATCAGCGTGGCACCAAACTCGCCCAGTGCCCGGGCAAAGCCCAGCAGCACGCCAGCCAAAATGCTGCGCCACGCCAGCGGCAGCGTGATGCGCCAAAAAATGGCCATTTCAGAAATCCCCAGCACGCGCCCAGCTTCTTCAAGTTGGTTGTCAATCGCCTCAAACGCGGCACGCGCCGGCTTGAACACCAGTGGAAACGCCACGATGGTGGCGGCAATCACCGCGCCTTGCAGGGTAAAAATCAGGTTGATGCCAAAAGTGGTTTGCAGCCATTGGCCAATCCAGCCCTTGCGCCCCAGCAGCACCAGCAAGTAGTAGCCCAGCACCGTCGGCGGCATCACCATGGGCAGCGTCAGCACGGTGTCGAGCACATCACGCCCAACAAAACGCGTGCGCGCCAGCAGGTAACCCACGCCAATGCCCAGCACCAAATTCAGCGCCGTGGCCCAGCCCGCCACTTGCAGCGACAAACTCAGGGCTGACCAAGCTACTTCCATGGGGGTTTGTGCAGTGTTTATGCGGCGTTCAAGGCTTGGTAAAGCCGTATTGACTGAGGATGCCCTGCGCCGCTGGCATGGCCAAGTAGTTGATAAACGCGGTGGCTTCGGCCGCATGGCTGCTGGCGACGGTTTTGGCGATGGGGTAGAGGATGGCCCTCTCCAGCGGCACTTCAAACGCCACTTTGACCTGGTCTTTCATGATGGCGGCGTCGGTGGCATAGACAAAACCGGCATCGACTTCACCACGCGCTACGTAGTCCAGCGACTGGCGCACGTTTTGCGTATTCACCGCCTTGGCCTGTAGGGCGGGCCAGAGTTTGGCCGCCTCCAATGCGGTTTGCGAATAACGCCCGACCGGCACGCTGGCGGGGTTGGCAATCGCCACGCGGGCGTAAACTGTCTGGGTCAAATCACTCAGACTGGCGGGCACGGTTTTAGCGTCCATTGGCACGATCAGCACCAGCTTGTTGCGCACAAAGTTAGTGCGATCAGCGCCGTAAACCAAGCCCTCTTTTTGCGCCTTGTCCATGGTTTCTTGGTCGGCTGAGGCAAACACATCTACCGGCGCACCCTTGGCCATCTGCTGCAACAAAGCGCCCGAGGCGGCAAAGTTGAGCAGCACCTTGGTGCCGGGGTGCTGCGCCTCGTAGCTGTGGGCAATGTCTTTG
>CAIRYF010000045.1 GCA_903882725.1 uncultured Simplicispira sp. | reverse complement strand
GGTATGGATTGTTGCTGCGGGCGAAAGTAAAGCTGATGCAGTGACAAAAATTATTGAAGGGGATATCGCCACCTGCATCAATCAGGGCGGCTTCTCGTGTGACATCGCACCAAACAATGGAACAATTTTGCTGAAATGGGGTGATAGGAACGGTAAGGTACTGGAGCATGGGGCAGGACAGGTAGGGCGGGGAGCCAAGTCGGCGACAAAACCAGCGATTTTGCCAAAAGCTACAAATTGGTGGCCGCCAGCACTTGATGCATATCCGTCAAGCCCTGTAGCGCCTTATCAATTCCGTCTTGGCGCAGAGTGCGCATCCCGGCGGCCAAAGCCGAGTGGCGAATCTCTGTGGCGGGCGCGCGGCGGCGGATGTGTTGGCGAATAGCGTCATCACTGAGCATTAGCTCGTGGATGCCCAAGCGCCCGTGGTAGCCGCCCTGTTCGCACTTGTCGCAAGCGCCGCGACGCCACAGCGACAGGGTGCCATTGGGCCTGCCGTAGTGGGCACGCCAGTGATCGACTTGTGCGGCGCGTGCCTCGGCGCTGCGGTCGGGGGTACTGGCAAGGTACTGCCCGGCCAGTTCGTCCTGCTGCACGGCGGTCAGTGGTTGGGGTTGGCGACAGGCAGCGCACAAGCGCCGCACCAACCGCTGGGCCAAGATAGCCAGCAGCGAGTCGGAGAAGTTAAATGGGTCTATTCCCATCTCTAGCAGGCGCGCAATACTCTCGGGCGCTGAATTGGTGTGCAGGGTGGAGAGCACCAAGTGGCCAGTGAGCGATGCCTCGACGGCAATGTCTGCGGTTTCCTCGTCACGCATCTCGCCAATCATGATTACGTCTGGATCAGCGCGTAAAAAGGTGCGCATGGCGGCGGCAAAAGTCCAGCCGATGCGCGGGTTTATTTGCACTTGGCGCAGGCCGCTTTGGGTGATTTCAATGGGGTCTTCTGCTGTCCAAATTTTGCGGCCTGCGGTATTGATGTCGCTGATTACCGAATGCAGCGTGGTCGTTTTGCCGCAGCCTGTGGGGCCGCACACTAGCACCAGGCCGTAGCTTTTTTTTACTACGCTGCGCAATGCTAATAAATTGGCCGAGCTGAGGCTAATGCCGTCCAGCGGTAGCGGCTTGGCACTGGCCAGCAGGCGCAGTACCACATCTTGCAGGCCGTGCGAGGTAGGCACGGTGACTGCGCGCAATTCAACCTGCGGCCCGCCAAAGCGAGAAAAATCTATCTTTCCGTCCTGCGGTTTACGGTGCTCGGAGATGTCCATGCTGGCCATGATTTTGATACGTGCCACCATGGCAAAACGAAAGCGTGCTGGCAGCTCCAGGTAAGGCCGCAGCTCGCCATCTATCCGAAAGCGCACCCGCACCGCGCGGGGGGGGCGGTTCAGTTTCGATGTGAATGTCTGATGCGCGTTGGGTAATGGCTTCGGAAATTAGCGAGTTGATCAGTCGCACCAACGTATTGTCTGATTCGTTGACTATCTCGCCGGTCTCCACCTCATTGTCGGAATGCGTGCCGACCAGTGTGCCCACCAGCTCCTGCGCCGTGGCGCGTGCGTTGGCTACCACGGCAATGCCGTCTCCGGCTGGGTGTACGGCGTAGGCCTTGGCGATAGCTGGCGTCAACGTACCCGGTGCAGCGCTCAGGGCAATCAAGCGGCGCTGTGTCAAAAAGCGCAACTCATCCAAAAGGACGCGGTCGTGTGGGTCGGCCATTAGCACCACCAAGACGTCTTCACGTGCCAGCAGCGGCAGCACAGATTCACGCTCGGCCACCAAGCGCGGCACCAGAGCAATGGCAGCGGTATCAGGATGCAACATACGGGGATGCACCACGTAATTGCCCAACCAAGTGGCAATTACTTGGCGCAGCTGATCTTGGGTCACGCTACCGAGTTCGACCAAAATTTGTCCGAGCAGCCGATACACGCCCCGATCGCGCTCGTGGTGTTGCAGCTTTAGGGCATCGGCCACCGCCGTGGCCTGCACCATACCCGCGTTGATCAGCGCTTCACCCAGGTGTTTAGCCGAGCCGATCAGTGGGTGTGGCGAACTGATGAGCTGCCATAAAGCGTCGTTGCTGACGGGTTCAAAATGTGCGCTGGGTTGCAGCGTATCGGTTGACAGCGGGTTCATCAGAACTCCCGAGAAACCTCGGCATTCATGCCGGGGAGGTAGAGGGCGACGCCGAAGGTGTCGTATGTATTTTGTGTGTATGATATGCGCATGATT
>CAIRYF010000044.1 GCA_903882725.1 uncultured Simplicispira sp. | reverse complement strand
TGGGCCAGTGCCAGCAAGCGCCGACGCGCATCGCGCCAGTGCATATCCATGTGTTGATGGTCATGCTGCAGCTGGCGCACCCGATCCACCACACCGGGGGCACCTTGGGCTAGCACAATCGGAAAAACGTGCAGCTCTTCATCTTGATGGTGTAGCGGCCCGGCTACATCAAAGTAGCGCAGCACATCCTGCGCTGCCTGCCGGGCCGAGTCGTCACAAGCGTGATCGTGCAGGTAGTTACACAGTTTTTCTAGTAACGCCAAGGAGCGCTGCATCCGCTCGTGGCAAGCCTCAAGCATCTCAAACGGCGTATCAAAACCCACAGCTGGGGCACCAAAACCTGGCAAGGCGGTCGTGTTGTGTGCCATGGTGTTCAACCTGCTGCGCCTAATTGCACCGGCTGACCGTTCCGGTCAAACGGAATAAAGGCCCGCAACTGGCCTTGCTTGATAGCCTCCACCATGCGCTGCAACGGTGCCTCGGCGTCTTCGCTGCTGGGGGCTTGGTTCAAGGTGCCAGACAAAGCGGCGACAAACACCATGCGCCAGTCGTGGCCAAACTGGCTTGACTCCTGCGCCAGCGCGGCAAAAGACGTGATCTCGTTGGGCTGCTTGTCCACGCACATCAGCGGCACCAGTGCGCCGCCATGGCCAGCGGCAAAGTCGGCCTGCTGCGCTGGCGTAGCGTCATCAGGCAGCTCAACACCGGCAAACACAAACAGCAGACGCTGGGGCTCATGCTGGCTGCGCGCCGCTTGCAAAAGGTCATCAAAATTAGAAATTTGCATGGTATCTCTCCAAAAAATAGCGATGGATAGGACGTCCGCTCACGGCGAGCCCAAGGTGGTGAAGTAGTCTGCCAGCATTGGCCGCAGGCGCGGTTTTTTGCGCGACTGTACCGTTCCCAAGCTGACAAAACACACAGCGTGCTCGCCCTCTGCCAAGCCAAACAGCGTATGCAGACCGGCATATTTAAGCGCTTTTCCGCTGGTCAGGGCCGAGCCATAACCCAAAGCCGTAGCAGTTAGCAATATGTTTTGCACTGCGCAGCCCGCCGACAGCAGGCGCTCGTGCAGGTCAATTTCCGGGTCGCCGCACAGGCTATCAACCACCAACAGCAACAACACCGGCGAGCGAAAGGCTTTGTCGCGCGCCTGGGCCAGCTGCTCGGGCGTGGCGGTGCCATCGCGTGCCAACAAAGCGGCGGCAAACACCTCGGCCAAAACCGCACGCTGCGCTGACGGCACACACACCAAGCGCCAAGGCAACAGCTGCCCGTGGTCAGGCGCGTGTGCGGCGGCACCAACGATGGTTTGCAGCTCGGCAGCGCTCGGGCCCGGCTCGCTCAAACGCTTGGGCAAGATGGTTTGGCGGGCCTGTAGCAGCGCAGCCGCCATGGCGGCTGTATCAGCTGAAACGGGGAGCAGCAAAGAATGAGACATATCAACCGGGTCGGCCATCGCGGCGCACCCGTCCATACCACGGCAGCAAACGCAGCGCCCACTCGCCCATCAGCACCAGCCATAAGCTGGCAGCCACAACCAATAAGCCCAGCGACGCAGCGCCCGGCCAAGCGGCGGCAATACGCAGCAGGGTTGCCAGTTGCAAAAACCACAACAACGGCCACGCAATGCTTTCGGCCTGCGTGGCGCGGCCACTGTGGGCGCAGGAGATGCGCGTCACCATGACCAGCATCAGCGAGGCCAAGCAGCCCATGGTGAGGGCGTGCAGAGCCCCCAAACCCATTACTGGTACGCCTTGCCACAGGCCCAGCCACTGCGACACACCCGCCAGCAACAGCGACAATCCGAGCCAAACAAAGCCAATATGCAGCATCACCATCTGGCGGTTTTTGCGGCTTTGCTGTCGACTCCACAGCAGCGCCAGCCCCAGCAGCAGCGCGCCCACGGTCAGCTCTAGCGCGCCGCGCAACAACATCCACCAAGCGGCAATCGAGCCTTGCAGCGGGCCATCCAATTCAACCCAGACGGCTCCAGCTTCGAGTACGGCGGCACCCAGCATCAGCCACAACACGCCCAAGGGACGCCACGCCGCCATCACCGGCAAGGCGTCAGAGGTTAAAAACGGCACCATGCGGTGTGCCACTGTGACAAACACCACCACCACAAAGCCCCATAAACCGGTCAGCACACAGGCGCGCGCCGCCAGCGGCGCGTCCAACGCCACGCCCAGCGCTACACCCGTCAAACTGAGGACACCGACCCCGCAGGCCACGCCCAAAGTGCGCGCATGGACTTGATCATCAGCTCGGCTGCGCCACAGCAAGTGTCCAAACAAGCCAGCCACCCCGGCCAGTCCCAGCGCCGCCAGCGCAATACCCGCCAGCGCGACACCGGCGTGCAGATGTCCACCGACCAACCACAGCAGCCAGCCCAAGATTTGCAGCAGCAGCGGCGACAGCACCCAAGTGGGCGAGGGCTGCGGCACTTGCAGCCATTTCGGCCCAGCAGTGAACAAAAAACCAGAAAAAAACAGCGGCATAAAACCAAACACCATCACCGCCGCATGCACCAACGAGGGCGGCAGCACCAGCGGCAAATTTATCCAGCCACTGAGGCGATCCCACTGCACTAGCGCCCACCACGCACTCGCGACCAGCAACACCAGCATGGCAAAAAAAAAGCCCAGTCGGTGCGGCGCTAACAGCAGATAGCGCGGGCGCCAGCACCGGTCTATCTGCGCCAGTGTGGATGCATCGGGCTTACCCACAGGTTCCCAAATGCCCGCACTGGGTACAGTAATCGCAGCCGTCCTTGCGAATGACGGCATGGGCACCGCATTCAGGGCATTTTTTACCGGCCATGACCGGCGGTGCAGAGGGCTCGCCTTGCATGGCACCCTTTTCTTGCGCGTGTACCGCGCCAGCCAAGGCGCTGGAGGCGCGCAGCTTGGCGCGGCGCTCCAAGATATGCTGGATGGCGTAGGCCACCGCCGCTACTTCGGACTCGTGCCACATCGGCACCTGCGTGCCGTCGGCCTTTTGGTGCTTGCCCAGCCGCACCGGGCCACGATCCCACACCACCTTGCGCATATCACTGAGCGCCCGCGCCAAAAAACCACCGCGCGCAGCCAGCGACAGCAAACGCATACTGGATGTCATCCACTGCTGCGACTCGCTGCTTTGGCCTACGGGCATAAAAAATTCAATCGCCCGATCAACCGTGCCAGTGCCTTCAGCGTTGGGCACCGGCAAGAAGGACACCACCAAATACAAGCGCTTCTTGCCCTCTTGCGTCCAGTATTCGACCTTCTCAGCCACTGCCGACAGCGCGCCTTTGGGGCGGCTTTCAATCACCGTGCGCATCGGGTCTACCAGCGCAGGCGGCGCAGCGGCAGAAACAGCAGAAGCCGAAGGCGATGCGTGTACCTCCAACACCGAGCCCAAAATACTGTTGGGCCGATAGGTGGCCAAGCCTTTCAGGCGTGCGCGCCACGCCTGCAAATACAGGCTCTTGAAGTCGTCGTAGGGGTAGTCGGCCGGAATGTTCACGGTCTTAGAAATCGCCGTATCAATGAACGGCTGCACTGCTTGCATCATGGCAATGTGGCCGTCGGCACTCATCTCCAGCGCCGAGACAAAGTAATCCGGCAACTGGTTCACGTCACCTCCCAGCTCGCGGTACAGACGCCAAGCGTGGTCTTCGACCGCGTACTCGGCGGTGCTGCCGTCGGCTTCGCGCTTTTTGCGCTTGTACATCCACGAAAACGGCGGCTCGATGCCATTGGAAGCGTTGTCGGCAAAGGCCAGGCTGACGGTGCCGGTGGGCGCAATCGACAACAGGTGGCTATTGCGAATACCGTGCTGGCGAATGTCGTTTTGCAGCGCCTCGGGCAAGCGGCTGGCAAAAGTGCCGCTGGCCAAATAGCCATCAGCGTCAAATTGGGGAAACATACCCTTTTCACGCGCCAGCGCCACCGATGCGGTATAGGCCGCATCGCGCATCCGCTGGGCAATGCGCGCCGCCATGGCACGGCCCTCGTCGGTGTCGTAGCGCAGGCACAGCATGGCCAGCGTGTTGCCCATGCCGGTAAAGCCCACGCCAATGCGCCGCTTGGCGTGCGCTTCCTCGCGCTGCTGTGGCAGCGGCCAGAAGGTGACATCTAGCACGTTGTCCAGCGCCCGCACTTGCAGCGCCACCGAACTTTCAAACGCCGCAAAGTCAAATTCTGGCGTACCAGTAAAGCCAAACGGCTGGCGCACGAAGCGCGTCAAAATCACCGGGCCAAGGTCGCAGCAGCCGTAGGAAGGCAAGGGCTGTTCGCCGCACGGGTTCGTCGCAGCTATCGTTTCGCAGTAGTGCAAGTTGTTATCGGTGTTAATGTGGTCCAAAAACAAGATGCCTGGCTCGGCAAAGTCGTAGGCAGACTGCATCACCGTGTCCCACAGCTCTTGTGCTTGCAGCGTTTGATAGACCCACAGGCCATCGGCGCGCTGGTAGGCACCTTGTTCACGCAGGGCATCGCCAGGGATAGCTTGGTGGACCAGCTCCCACGGCAGGTCGTCTTGCACGGCCTGGATGAAGGCATCGGACACGCCAACCGAGACGTTGAAATTGTTCCAGCGCCCCGGCGTGCGCTTGGCGGTGATGAAGTCCAGCACATCGGGGTGATCGATGCGCAGCACGCCCATTTGCGCACCGCGGCGGGCACCGGCGCTTTCGACCGTCGAGCACGACTGATCAAAGACGTTGATGTAACTGCACGGCCCCGAGGCCATCGAGTGCGTGCCTTTGACCTGCGCACCGCGCGGGCGAATGCGCGAGAAGTCGTAGCCGACGCCGCCGCCGCGCCGCATGGTTTCAGCCGCTTCGCGCAGCGCTTCGTAAATGCCGGGAAAGCCGCCTTCGTCCATGCCCTGAATGCAGTCACCCACCGGCTGCACAAAGCAGTTGATCAATGTGGCTTGGATATCGGTGCCAGCGGCGCTCATGATGCGACCCGCGCCAATCGCGCCAGCGTGCAGGTTAGCCAAGAACAGCGATTCATATTGAGCGCGCTGCTTTTCTGGCTCGACCGAGGCCAAGGAGCGCGCAACGCGGGCAAATAAATCTTCTACGCTGGTTTCACCAGGTTTCAAGTATTTTTCATGCAGCACATCAAGGCTGATGGGTTGGGTTGCCGTTACACCGCGTACACGGCCCGTATTTTCTCGCTTCATCAAAATGCCTACTTAAATATTGCTAGAGGTAAGGGCTCACCAAAGCAGGCACAGATCCAAAACTAACAGCCTCTGATGAGGCTGTTAGTTTTGGATCTGTATTTTTTGCCTTGGCAATAATAGCCAAGATTGTCCTGTGATCACGCCAACGGCGCTGCAATCATCACACCAACGGCATTCCGGTTATTGCACCAATGGAGTGTCCGTACCCTCGATATCTACGCCTTCTAGCGTGGCTGCTCCGGCAAGTAGCTGCAAGTACTGGCGCAAAGCATTCATCCAAGTTTGCTGACGCAGCGCCAATGCCACAGCACCTTGCACCTGCTCAAACAAAGGCTGTTCGCCCACTTGGCGCGCCACCACTTCGACCACGTGCAAACCAAAGCGACTGTGTACCAAGCGCGAGAGCACACCAATTTCTGCGCCACCAAAAACGTCCCTTGCAAACTCGGGTGCGCAATCAGCGCGCGTCAGCCAACCCAACTCGCCGCCTTGCGCGCCACTGGGGCAGTTAGACCATTTTTGCGCAGCAGCTTTAAAAGTGTCACCACCATCGTCAGCGCAGCGCAACTCTAGCAACAAGGCCTCAGCGCGCAAGCGCAGCTGTTTTACGTCCACCCCCGGTGTAACGGCAAACAGCACATGGCGCAGCTGTACGCGCTCGCCTTGCACATGGGCTGCAGGGTGCGCTTCGTGGTAGCGGCGACAGGCTTCTTCGGAAGGATCGGGCACCTGCAGCTCACGCTCTAGCAGCTGTTCAATGGCGGCAGCGGCTGCTTCGCTGGTGGTGCCATCAGTTGCCGACTGGTCTTGTGCGGACAGCAAACCAGCCTGCTGCGCAGCTTGACGCAGTAACTCGGTGCAAGCGCGCTGGCGCAACGTTTCGGGATCCAACAGCTGATCCGCGTCATTCAAAGCCACGCCATTGACACGCGCTACCGGACACTGGACCAGCGGCTGCGCACGAGCAATTGGCGCTGGCTCGGGTGCCAGATCTTGGGCAGCCAGGCTACTTGCCAGTGCGTCGTAGGCCAGCTGCTGATCAGGCGTCAGCGGGTTGACTTTCTCGGGGGTGCTGGTGCCACAACCGCAGCCACCGCCTGATCCACATCCACTCATGGGTTTCTCCTCCAAAGTCGCTCAAGACCAATTACTTGTTGGCCGACTGAGTGTGTCCAGCCGGAAGATTCATACGGCGGGCCCGTACCAATTGGTAAGGACGCAGCACATACGCCAGCGTACCAAAGCCGCTCCATACATGAACCAAACGGGTGAATGGAAAAATCAAGAACACAGTCATGCCCAAGAACATATGCGTCTTGAATATCCAACCCACTTGGGCCAGCAACTCAACCCCACCAGAGCGGAAGGTGACGATGCGCTGTCCCCACTCGGCCAACAGCATCATCACGGAACCGTCCAGATGCTGGGCCGATAGCGGAACGGTCGCCAAACCTAAGGCCAGCTGAATCCACAGCAACCACAGCAACATGATGTCGCTGGTCTTGGAGGTGATACGAATCCGTGGATCTGTTAGGCGGCGATGCAACAGCAGCGATAACCCAATGATGCCTAAAACGCCGGCAGTGCCGCCACTGATCATGGCCATCAATTGCTTGGATCCAGCACTGATGAAGTGCTCATAAACGACGTGGGGCGTCAACATACCAACAAGGTGCCCAAAAAACAAAAACAGCACACCAATGTGAAATAGGTTGCTGCCCCAGCGCAAGCTGCCGGTGCGCAGCAACTGCGATGAATCGCTTTTCCAAGTGTATTGGTCACGATCAAAGCGAATCAGGCTGCCAATAAAGAAAACAGCCAAGCAAATATAGGGATAGATGCCAAACAGCAGGGTATCAAGCCAAGCGGTCATAGGGGCGCTCCTTCTGGTACACGGGGATTACGGACAAAATGCAGAGGTTGCGGCTGGCCAGGTTTGGCTTGGCCACGGGTGCTGCAACCATCAAAGGCGACGGGCTCATCCCAAGAATCATCAATCTCAGGCTCCTCGACCACAGGCACAGCTTGCGCCTGCTGTCCAGAAATTTCTAGGATGGCACCAATCACGCTGGCATAAGGACTGCCACGGCCTGCCAAAGCGCTGAAAAGTGTTGTCAGGATATGGGACATTTCAGCCAAAAATCCGCACGCTACCTCAGATGGCTGCGTTGACAAAAATTCCAGTACCACCACAAGGTGATCAGGTAGCTCTGGGGCACTGAACTGTAAGCCAGCACGCTCATAGGTTTGCATCAAATCAATGAGCGCTGGGCCTCGCTCGCGCGAGTCACCATGCACATGCTCAAACAGATGCAGCGACGTAGAGCGCCCACGGTCAAAGGTTTCGACATAGCGTGACTCTGCCTCCATCGGATCGGAGGCTGCCAACTGGCGGCACAGGGCAACCAGCTCAGTCAAACGATCTGCCTTGAGCGCCTGCTCTGCCTGCAGGGTATCGGCCAGTTGCGGCATATACGAACGCTGCTCTGCGTCCGGATAGCTCAACAAATATGCCAGTGCCCGCAGCGTCAGGCGCAAGGACTCCGGTTTTTTCTTGAACATGGCAGCTCCTTAGATCGTGGCTTTGATCGGAATGGTGCGCGGCTTTTTTCCACCAAACAAACTGACATCACTGGCACCATCCGAGCAGCCATTGCCAAACGAAAAGCCGCAGCCACCGCGAATATCAAAGGCATTTTCCGCATATTCCCGGTGCGTTGTCGGGATGACGAAACGGTCTTCATAGTTGGCAATGGCCATGGTCTGGTACATATCTTCGGCCTCATGCAGCGTCAAACCAACCTGCTTGAGTACGGCCAGGTTCTGGCGTTGTTCAACGTGTTTTTCACGCTGATAAGTGCGCATGGCCAGCATACGCTCGAGCGCCCGCACCACTGGGGCGGTATCACCAGCAGTCAATAAATTAGCCAAATACTGCACTGGAATGCGCAATTGCGACACATCTGGAATTTCGCCATTGGCACTGACCTGGCCAGCATTGGCTGCCGCAGTAATAGGAGACAGCGGCGGAACGTACCAAACCATAGGCAGCGTGCGGTACTCTGGGTGCAGTGGCAAAGCCACCTTCCAATCTACCGCCATTTTGTAGACTGGGCTGTTGCGTGCAGCGTGCATCCAGTTGTCAGGAATACCGTCGATGCAGGCCTGTTTAATGACTTCAGGGTCGTTGGGGTCAAGGAAAATATCCAACTGCGCTTGATACAGGTCACGGTCGCGCTCCACGCTCGCAGCTTCTTGGATGCGGTCTGCGTCATACAGCAATACACCCAAATAGCGAATGCGCCCAACGCAAGTTTCCGAGCACACCGTGGGCTGGCCAGACTCAATACGCGGGTAGCAGAAGATGCATATCTCGGCCTTGCCGGTCTGCCAGTTGTAGTAAATTTTCTTGTAGGGGCAACCCGAAATACACATACGCCAGCCACGGCATTTGTCCTGATCGATCAGGACAATGCCGTCTTCTTCGCGCTTGTAGATTGACCCCGAGGGGCACGATGCTACGCAGGCTGGATTCAGGCAATGCTCGCACAAACGCGGCAAATACATCATGAAGGTGTTTTCGAACTGGCCGTAGATATCTTTTTGGATATCGTCGAAGTTCTTGTCCTTGCTGCGCTTACTGAACTCGCCGCCTAAGATTTCTTCCCAGTTCGGGCCCCATTCGATTTTTTCCATGCGCTGGCCAGTGATCAGACTGCGCGGGCGTGCTGTGGGCGGTGCCTTCATTTCTGGTGCCGACTGCAAGTGGTCGTAATCGAACGTGAAGGGCTCGTAGTAATCGTCAATTTGCGGCAAATTGGGGTTAGCGAAGATGCGCATCAGCATCTTCCATTTGCCACCTTGGCGCGGCGCAATGCTGCCGTCCGCATTGCGGTTCCAGCCACCATTCCACTTGTCTTGGTTTTCCCACTCCTTGGGGTAACCAATACCGGGCTTGGTTTCGACGTTATTAAACCAAGCGTACTCCACACCGGGGCGGCTGGTCCAAACGTTTTTACAAGTCACCGAACAGGTGTGGCAGCCAATGCACTTGTCTAAGTTCAGCACCATGCCGATTTGTGCGCGAATTTTCATCGTGTTCTCCTTCTTGCGGGGCTGCTTAAGCGTGGGACGTTACGGCTTCAGCCGGTTCGTCCAACCAGTCCACGCGATTCATCTTGCGCACCACCACAAATTCGTCACGATTGGTGCCGATGGTGCCGTAGTAATTAAAGCCATAGCTGTACTGCGCATAGCCACCAATCATGTGTGTCGGCTTGAGCACAATCCGAGTCACCGAGTTGTGGATACCGCCACGGGTGCCGGTAATTTCCGAGCCGGGGGTGTTGATGATCTTTTCCTGCGCGTGGTACATCAGCACCATGCCGTTGTTCACACGCTGGCTGACCACCGCACGCGCTGCAATAGCGCCGTTTGAGTTGAACAGCTCAACCCAATCGTTATCGACAATGCCAGCGCTGCGGGCGTCATCCTCACTCAACCAAATCACCGGCCCACCACGGTTCAAGGTGAGCATATGCAGGTTGTCGCTGTAGGTCGAGTGAATACCCCACTTCTGATGCGGCGTGATGAAGTTCAGGGCAATTTCAGTGTTGCCATTGGACATTTTGCCCTGTACTTCATGCAGCGTTTTCAGGTTCACCGGCGGCCGATAGCTGCAGAAACCCTCGCCAAAATCACGCATCCAAGGGTGATCTTGATAGAACTGCTGACGACCAGTCAGGGTGCGCCATGGAATCAGTTCGTGTACGTTGGTATAGCCGGCGTTATAGCTGACCTTCTCGCTCTCTAGTCCACTCCAAGTAGGCGAGCTAATGATCTTGCGCGGTTGCGCTTGGATATCGCGGAAACGAATTTTTTCGTCTTCGCGATGCAGCGCCAAATGCACATGGTCGCGCCCTGTTTGCACACTCAGCGCTTCCCAAGCCTTGCAGGCCACGTGTCCATTGGTTTCTGGTGCCAGCATCAACACCACTTCAGTGGCGTCAATATCGGTCACGATACGCGGCATACCCTGTGTCACGCCTTCTTCGCGCACCCGGCCATTGAGGTCGCCCAACTGGCCAACTTCGGTCTGCGTATTCCAAGAAATACCCTTGCCGCCATTGCCCACCTTGCTCAACAACGGGCCCAAGGCCGTAAAGCGTTTAAACAGGTTCGGATAGTCGCGCTCGACCACCGTGATCTGCGGTGCAGTCTTGCCCGGAATAAAGGCCACTTCGCCTTTTTTCCAGTCACGTACATCGTAGGGCTGCGCCATTTCACCGGGGGTGTCGTGCATGATGGGAGTGAGCACAACGTCCTTCTCGACGCCCAAATGACCGATACTGACTTCACTCACTGCCTTGGCAAAACCTTTGTAGATTTCCCAATCGCTGCGCGCCTGCCAAGCAGGCTCCACTGCAGTTGACAGTGGGTGAATGAACGGGTGCATATCACTGGTGTTGAGGTCGTTTTTCTCATACCAAGTGGCCGTGGGCAACACAATGTCCGAATACAGACAAGTAGTGCTCATGCGAAAGTCCAGTGTCACCAGCAAATCGAGTTTGCCTTCTGGGCCTTGGGCGTGCCAACGCACCTCTTCTGGCTTGGCCTCCTGCTTACCCAAATCCTTGCCTTGCACGCCATTGGTGGTACCCAGCAGATGCTTGAGGAAGTATTCGTGGCCCTTGCCCGACGATCCCAAAATATTGGAGCGCCAGACAAACATATTGCGCGGCCAGTTGGCTGGGCTGTCTGGGTCTTCACAGCTCATCTTGAGCGAGCCATCTTGGATAGACTTGACTACGTAATCCTTGGCATCCATGCCACGGGCCTGCGCATCCTTGAAGACCTGCAAAGAGCTAGTCTCCAGCGCCGGAGCCGACGGCAACCACCCCATACGCTCTGCGCGCACGTTGTAGTCGATCATGGAGCCGCTATAGGCCGCCTTGTCTGCCAACGGCGACAGAATTTCTTCCATGCCCAATTTTTCATAGCGCCACTGATCGGTGTGTGCGTAGAAAAAGCTGGTGCTGTTCATTTGGCGCGATGGGCGAATCCAGTCCAGTGCAAACGCCAACGCCGTCCAGCCAGTTTGTGGGCGCAATTTTTCTTGACCCACATAGTGCGCCCAGCCACCACCACTTTGACCAATACAACCGCACATCATCAACATATTGATGATGCCGCGATAGTTCATGTCGCAGTGATACCAGTGGTTCATGGCCGCACCGATGATGACCATGCTCTTGCCATGGGTCTTATCGGCGTTGTCACCAAACTGGCGCGCAATAGTAATGACTTGATCGCGTGGAACGCCAGTAATTTTTTCTTGCCAAGCTGGGGTGTAAGGCGCGTCAGCGTCATAACCGCCGTCTAAGCCTTCGCCCTCTAGACCACGGTTGACGCCGTAGTTAGCCACTTGCAAGTCAAAGACGGTAGCCACCATGACCTCACCCGAGATGCCGTCGCCCTGCAGCGCTAGGCGCGAGACTGGCACACGGCGCAGCATGATGTCGCCGCCCAGTTGTTCGTTGGCCGTGAAATTGGGCGTGGCTACACCACCAAAATACGGAAATGCGACATCGACAATATCGTGCGTCTGCGCACCGTCCTCGATGACTGACAGCTTGAGCGGTGTCTCGTTAGCGGTGCGTGCGTCCTTGCTCTCCAAGTTCCACTGCCCCAAATCAGGCCGCTCGCTGTCGCCCCAACGAAAACCGATAGAGCCCGTTGGCAGGACAACCTTGCCATCAAGGCCATAGGCCACAGTCTTCCAATCGGGATTGTTGGTTTGGCCTAATTGGTCGGAAAAGTCGCTGGCGCGCACATAGCGGCCAGGTACCATAACCTTGCGACCATCAGGCAAAGTTTGCTCTTTCAGAACCACCAGCAATGGCAAGTCGGTGTAGCGGCGAGCGTAATCGTCGAAATATGCCGAACGCTTGTTGAAGTAGAACTCTTTAAGAATCACATGGCCCATGGCCATGGCCACAGCGGCGTCTGTGCCCTGTTTGGGGTGCATCCACAGGTCGGCCAGCTTGGCCACCTCGGAGTAATCGGGCGTCACTGCCACAGTCTTGGCACCCTTGTAGCGCACTTCAGTAAAGAAATGGGCGTCGGGGGTGCGCGTCTGCGGTACGTTGGAACCCCAAGCAATGATAAAGGTGGAGTTGTACCAATCGGCCGACTCGGGCACGTCAGTTTGCTCGCCCCACACTTGGGGACTGGAAGGCGGCAAATCGCAATACCAGTCATAGAAGCTCATGCACACACCGCCGATCAAGCTCAAATATCGGCTACCAGCGGCATAACTGATCATGCTCATGGCCGGAATCGGCGAGAAGCCAATGATGCGATCTGGGCCGTGCTTCTTGATGGTGTGGACGTTAGCCGCCGCAATCATCTGGTTGACTTCGTCCCAAGTGCTGCGCACAAAGCCGCCTAGGCCACGTTGCTTTTGCCACTCGCTGCGTGCAGCCTCGTTTTCGACAATGCTGGTCCAAGCTTGCACCGGATCTTTGGCCACGGCCATTGCTGCGCGCCAGTGTTTGAGCAAACGACCGCGCACCATGGGGTACTTCACGCGGTTGGCCGAATACAAATACCAACTGTAGCTAGCACCACGGGCACAACCCCGGGGCTCGTGATTAGGCAGATCAGGGCGCGTGCGTGGGTAGTCGGTCTGCTGCGTTTCCCAAGTGACGATGCCACCTTTAACGTAAATCTTCCATGAGCAAGAGCCCGTGCAATTTACGCCATGGGTAGAGCGCACGATCTTGTCGTGCGCCCAGCGATCACGGTAAGCGTCTTCCCAAGTGCGGTCTTCATCGGTAGTGGAGCCATGGTCACCGGAAAACGACTCCCTCGGGTTGGAAAAATAATTTAATCTGTCTAGAAAATGGCTCATTAGAGGCTCCTTTTTCGGGTCGTGAGGGAGATGTTTAGCACGGCATTTCAGCGTGCTTGCGCGCGTAGTACCACCAGGTCACCCCGATGCACAGGACATAAAAAACAGCAAAAGACCAGAGCGCCAGCTCAGGCCCGCCAGTGAGGGCAATCGAGCTGCCATAGCTCTTAGGAATGAAGAAACCACCATAAGCGGCCATCGCTGCGGTGAAGCCCAATGTGGCTGCAGCCAGAGTGTTTCCTTCTTTCTGCGCCATTGCCACAGCATTGTTGTCGCTGGCATTGACGCCGCGCATGGCTTCAGTCAAAAAGATGATGGGAATCATGCTGAAGGTCGAGCCGTTGCCGATGCCAGTGGTCAAGAACAGCACCAAAAAGCACACGAAAAAGCCACCAAAGTTGCCGCCCACGCCACTGTGCGGCAAGAACTGAATCACACC
>CAIRYF010000043.1 GCA_903882725.1 uncultured Simplicispira sp. | reverse complement strand
GCGGAACCATAAAGAAGGGCCCTTGTAAAACATTTACCGGCCATTGTAGGGAGTAACCCCCGGCCTTAGCGTCGCCAAAAGGCGGGTGTCAGTAAAGCCATAAAGCTCAGTATTTCTAGCCGCCCCAACAACATGGCCAGCGTACACACCCAGATCTGGAAATCGGTCAGCACCGAATAGTTGGACGCTGGACCAATCGCCCCCAAACCCGGCCCAGTGCAGTTGACGCTGGCAATCACCGCGCTAAAGGCCGTCAGCGTATCCAAATCAGTCAGCAGCAACACCATACTGAGCACGATGATGGTGCCGCCATAAACCAGCATGAACGCCAACACCGAAAAAATCATGCTGCTATCGACCACCGTACCACCCAAGCGCACGGGCTGAATGGCATTGGGGTGTACCAAGCGCGTCAACTCCCGGCGCGCTTGTTTGACCAGCACCAACATCCGCATCATCTTGATGCCGCCGCCAGTGGAGCCTGCGCTGGTGGCCACGCCCGAGAGCATCAACATAAATACCGGTGCAAACACCGGCCACGTTAAATAGTCCACCGTGGCATAGCCAGTGGTGGTCGCCACCGACACCACATGGAATACGCCGTGGCGCAGCGCGTCCAGCGGGCCGTACACCCCCTTGACCCACAGCAGCAGCGCCACAAACAAGCCACCGCCCAACAGTGTGGCGAAGGTGGCACGCATTTCCGGGTCATGCCAAAAACCGTGCCAGTGGCCCTTGCGCATGGCAACAAAATACAGCGCAAAGTTGCAGCTGGCCAGCAGCATGAAGGCCAGCGCCACCCCTTCCAATAGCGGCGACTGAAAGAAGGCAAAACTGGCATCGTGCGACGACAAGCCACCCAAGCTGACGGTGCTGAACATATGCATCAGTGCATCCAGCGGCTCCATGCCAGCGGCCCAATACGCCAGCACACAAGCGATAGAAAACAGCGCGTACACGCCCCACAGACCTTTGGCGGTTTCGGTCATGCGCGGCGTCAGCTTGGTGTCTTTGATGGGGCCAGCCGCCTCGGCCTTGAACAGCTGCGCGCCGCCCACCCCCAGCAGCGGCAACACGGCGACGGCCAGAATCAAAATCCCCATGCCGCCAATCCACTGCAAAAAGGTGCGCCAGACGTTCACCGACACCGGCAGTGTGTCCAAATTCGACAACACCGTCGAGCCGGTGGTGGTCAGGCCCGAGACGGCCTCAAAGTACGCATGGGTAAACGACATGGGCCGACCAATTTGGGCGCAGGCCAGCATCAACGGCACGGCGGCAAACAGCGGCAGCAGCGCCCACACCAGCGACACCAGCATCACGCCGTGGCGCGGTTGCAGCTCGCGCTTGTAACGGCGCATCCCCACCAGCAAGCCCAGCCCGACCAGCAGCGCCACACCCATGGCCGCCGGATACACCTGCCAGACGCCATCTTGCGCATACCAAGACACCGCCAGCGGCACGCCCATGGCCAGAGCGAACAGCATGATCAACATACCCAGCACGCGCAAAACGGGAAACACATCGATCATCGAAAAAAGCCCCAAGGCGCGCGCAACAGCGCCCAATTAAAAAAACGTGGCGCTGACGCGAAACAGCTTTTCCACATCACTGACCAAGCGCTTGTTAGGCAAGAAAAACACCACGTGGTCATTGCTCTCGATGACGGTATGGCTGCGGGGAATGATGACTTCGGGCGAAGCGGGCGGCGGCAATGGCGGCAGTTGCGCCGACGCCTCTGTCGGCGCACCAGCGTGGGCGGCAGGATCTGGCAGACCGCGCACGATCAAGCCCATGTGGACGTTCTCGGGCAGGCGCAAATCGCTGACCTTGCGGCCAATTACGCGCGAGCTTTTGCGATCGCCCCGCGCGACGATTTCCAGCGCCTCGGCCACGCCCCGGCGCAGGCTGTGGACGGCCTGCACATCACCCCGGCGCACGTGCGCCAGCAACTCGCCCAGCATCGCCTGCGCTGGCGACAGCGCAATGTCAATTTGCGTGCCGTGCATCAAGTCGGCATAGCTGCGCCGGTTGATCAGCGCCAGCACCCGGCTGGCACCCATGCGCTTGGCCAGCAGGCTGGACATGATGTTGTTTTCATCGTCGTCGGTCAGCGCCAAAAACAAATCGACCTCTTCGATGCTCTCGCTCTCTAGCAGCTTCTCATCGGTCGCGTCGCCTTGCAGCACCAACACATTGGCTGGCAGCGCTGAGGCCAGCGCAATGCAACGCTCAGGGCGATGATCAATCACCTTGACATGAAACCGCCCCGGCTCACGCCCCAGCTGGCGCGCCAGGCGCAGCCCCACATCGTCGCCACCGGCCATCATGATGCGCCGCACTGGGCGCTGGGGCTGATCGGCGCGCCGGTGCAGTGAGGCCAGCACAAAGGGGATGTGCTCGCGCGCCGCCAGCACAAAAATCTCATCCTCCGGCTCAATGCGCGTGCTGCCGCTGCACGGCACAAAGCGGTCTGGCTCATCGGCAAAGCGGCGGTAAATGGCAACTAAGCGCATGGCGATATCGGGTGTGCCCTCGCGCACTTGGGCAATAGTTTGGCCAACCATCGGCGCGCCGGTGCGCGCGCGCGTGGCCACCAAGCAAGCGCGCCCGCCGGCAAACTCGCGCACCTGCATGGCCTCGGGATAGTCAATCAGCTTGGTGATGTAGCGCGTCAGCGACGCCTCGGGGCAAATAATGCTGACAGCAAAGCCCTCGGGCCCAGCCAGTGGCCCGCTGGCGTCAAAGCCCAACGAGCGCACCCGGGCAATGCGCGCCGGAATGCCAAACAGCAACTGCGCCACCTTGCAACAGACCAAGTTGGTTTCATCCTGCGCAGCGCAGGCGATCAGCAAATCGGTGTCTTTGGCCCCGGCCTCGGCCAGCACCGCCGGGTCAATGCCGTTGCCCACCACACCGCGCAAGTCCAAGTGCGCTTCCAACTCGCGCAAACGCCGACCATCGGTGTCAATCACGGTGATGTCATTGCGCTCAGAAACCAGGCTCTCGGCCACGCTTTGGCCCACGCGGCCCGCCCCTAGGATGATGATTTTCACAACAGGCCCGAGGTGCCATCAGCCACGAATTTCGCCCTCGCCCAACACCAACCATTTCAGCGACGTCAGCCCTTCGATACCCACTGGGCCACGGGCGTGGAATTTGTCGGTGCTGATGCCAATTTCCGCGCCCAAGCCGTACTCAAAACCATCGGCAAAACGGGTACTGGTATTGATCATCACGCTGGCCGAATCGACCTCGCGCACAAAACGCTGCGCGTGCATATGGTCGCGCGTCAAGATGGCGTCGGTGTGGTGGCTGGAATAGTGGTTGATGTGCGCAATGGCTTCATCGACGCCAGCGACCACCTTGATGCTGATGATGGGAGCTAGGTACTCCTGCGCCCAATCCTCTTCGGTCGCCGCCACCAAATTTGCTCCTAAAACAGGAGCTAGCAGCGCACGACTGGCTTCACAAACACGCATTTCTACCCCTTTTTCGGCGTAGATTGCGCCAATCAGCGGCAAAAATTGCGCCGCCACGCCGCGCGCCACCAGCAAGCTCTCACTGGCGTTGCACGGGCTGTATTTGCTGGTTTTGGCGTTGTCGGCCACGCGCACCGCCATGGCGACGTCGCACGGGTCGTCCACCTAGGTGTGGCAATTGCCGTCCAAATGCTTGATCACCGGTACCTTGGCACCGGCGCTGATGCGCTCGATCAAGCCCTTGCCGCCGCGCGGAATGATCACATCGACAAACTGCGGCATGGCGATCAGCCGATCGACCACGGCGCGGTCGGTGGTCTGCACCAGTTGCACCGCGTTTTCGGGCAAACCGGCCTCGGCCAGCGCTTGCTTCACCAGTTGGGCTAGCGCCTTGTTGGACTCAATGGCTTCAGAGCCGCCGCGCAAGATGCAGGCGTTGC
>CAIRYF010000042.1 GCA_903882725.1 uncultured Simplicispira sp. | reverse complement strand
GGGTTTCATGGTCAAAAATCTTTCAAACTCAGCGACAACCCTGCCGCCATCAACGTGACGCGCTGGCAAGTCTGCGCCGCTTGCTGATTGAGCAGACCCAGCGCATCGACAAAGGCGCGCACCTCGCGCCCCAACGGAATGACCCCCAGGCCGATTTCGTTGCCCACCAGAACAACCGGCCCGGGGGCGTCTTCAACTGCTCCTAAAAAAAGAGCTAGTTGCGCTTGCCAGCATTGGGCTGTAGGCCTATTTGACCCATAAGTCCAATTATTGAGCCACAGCGTCAGGCAGTCCACCACCACCAGCGTTTGCGCCGTGCTGTGCTGGCGCAGCGCTGCGGCGACGTCCAGCGGCTCCTCGACCGTGGCCATACCCGGTACGCGCGCAGCGCGATCGCTTTGGTGGCGCGCGATGCGCTGGCGCATTTCATCGTCCCACGGCTGGGCGGTGGCAATCAGCACGGCGCGGTGCCCGCTGCTGTCGCTGGAGCGCTCCAACCAGCCCTGCGCCAACAGTTCGGCGCGGCGCGATTTACCGCTCTTTTGGCCGCCGAGGATGAGTTCGCTGCGGGCGATGGGCATTGGCAAGCTCATCGCACGTTGCCGCCCAACAGCACAGCCAGCGCCGCGACCGCCGTAGTTTTGCTTTGGCCGACAGCTAGGGCAGACATCAGCAAAAAGGGGCAGCGCACCAAAGCGGGCACGCTCAAGGCTGGGGTGCCCATTTCAAGCCGATATACAAGGCGCGGCCCGGTGGCACATAAGTGCGCGCCACTTCATAGGCTTTGTCCGCCAGATTGTCCACCCGGGCCAACAGCGTAAAACTGCGCGCGATGCGCTTGCTGGCGGACAGATTGACCAAGCCGTAGCCACCCAGCGGTTTGGTGTTTTTGGCATCGTCAAAGCGCTGACCGGCAGTTTGCAGCTCGGCACCCAGCGTCCAACCGGCCACAGGCACCTCGGCACCCAGCGTGGCGTAGCGCTTGGCGCGCCGGGCCAATAACTTGTCGGTGCCAATATCACGCGGATTTTGGAAATCGACCGAGCCGCGCACCTGCACGCTACCCAATTTGTGCGAGCCAGCCAGGGTAATGCCCTTGTATTGGGCACGCGCGGTGTTGACGTAGCAACCAAAGGCCGCGCCGCACTGGCCGCCACCGGCAAAAGCGATCAAGTTGGTCACGCGGTTGCGGTAGGCCGTGGCTGAAAAGCTGCTGCTGCCTTGGGCATAGCGCAGACCGATTTCGATGTTGCGGCTGCTCTCAGGCTGCAGTGAGGCATCGCCATATTCGCTAAAACGCTGGTACAGCGTCGGCGCACGAAACGCCGTGCCCGCAGAGGCAGTGGCGCGCCAGTGCGGCGCAAATTCATAACCATAGGCAGCGCTGCCGGTGTTTTTGCCGCCAAATTCGCTGTCCTCGTCGTGGCGCAGGTTCAGCTGCAGGCTGTGCGCACCAGCGTGGTAGCCGTAGCCCAGGGCCAGCGCGTTTTGCGAGCGGCCCTTGTCAATGGTTTTGCTCCATTCGTCCAGTGCCGGGTTGTTCAGCGTGTCTTCGCGCCGCTCCAATGCCGCCGTGAACAAATGCGCGCCCCAGCGGAATTCGTTTTGCCACAGGTAGCCGCGCAGTTGGGTTTCGGTCAGGTAGGGTGATGGCTCGGTTTCGTAGCGGCTCAGGCTGTCAGTGACCGACAGGCGCATGGTGTAGGCGTCTGTCCACTGCGCCGCCCAAGTCAGTCCAGCGGTGCGCAGGCGGCTTTTATTGCGGTCGTCCACCGGCACGGGTGAGACGTCATAGCCTGAGTGCATGCTCTGGCCCAACAGCGTGGCATCCAACCGGTGCTGTGCGTTGACCTTGAAACCAACGCGCGCGTTGCCCGAGGTGGCCCGGTAGTCGTCTTTATCGGTGTTGTGGCCAGCGCCACTCTTGATGTCGTAGCCGTCGCTTTGCGCACGCGCTAGGCCCAAAGCGTAGTCAAAAGCGCCATTCACGCCCGCCGTGCCGCTCATGCCGGCCTCTATCTTGCGCGTGTTGTGCGTGCCAATCCCAACGCCGACGTAGGGCGCAAAATCGCCCTCACCCTTGCGTGTGAACAGCTGCACCACACCACCAATGGCGTCCGAGCCGTACACCGCCGCCGCCGGGCCGCGCAGCACTTCAATACGGTCGATGTGTGACAGCGGAATCTGCTCCCAAGATGCGCCGCCGCTGGCTTGCGAATCGACGCGCACACCGTCGATATAAACAGCCGTAAAACGCCCTTCAGCACCGCGCAAAAACACATTGGCATTGCTACCAACACCACCATTGCGCGTAATTTGCACACCGGGCAAACGCGCCAGCACATCGACCAAACCAGTGGCACCGCTGCTCTCGATAGTGTCGTGATCGACGACAGAGACGTCGGCCACCAAGTCCGACAGCGGCTGCTCAGAGCGCGTGGCGGTGACGACGGTTTCGCGCATCGAAGGCGCGTGCAGGTTTTGCGCCAACAGCACCGGCGCAGCCAACTGGGCCTGCTGCGCCAGTACCGGCAAAGCAGCCGTCAGCGTCAGCATCAACGCGACCGGGCGCAGACAGGCCAATGCAGCAGCTCGGCGCACGTGGGGAGAGGAAATAGTCATGAAAAACAGTCAACAAAATGACCCCTGCCGGCTTCCCCGCCGGCGCATGGGCGATAACGGCTGCCCGCCCCAAAGGCGCACGCAACCACGGTGTTGGCCGGTATCCGGGCTGGCGGAACGTCCTCCAACGCCTTCCCAGGCGCTTGTTCAAGGCGCCCAGTGGCATGTGTGTGGAGGGTGAATCGAGGGGATTCGTCCGCTGACCGTTGCGGGGGCAGCGCAGGCTCGGTGCATTCCCTAATGGGGTGCGACCTCCCTGCTTCCCGTTGAACTGCGGTATGTGAACCACACCGCGAGCACCAACAGCGCGAGATTTTACGGCGCTTTGGGTACGCAACCCTACAATCGAAGGCTGTATGACCTCCTCGCCCCCCCAGCACCCCATTGACCAGATCACCCAGCGCGTTGATCTGTTGCTACAGCGCTACGCCCAACTTCAGCGCACCAACGGCTTGCTGTCTGAGCAGGTGTACGCCCTAACCCAAGAGCGCGACTCGCTGCAGTCGCGCTTGCAAACTGCCCGCGCCAAGGTCGATGCCCTGATTGAACGCCTGCCGCCCACGCCCGAGGACGCTGCATGAAGCAAATCGAAGTCCACATCATGCAGCAAAGCTATTTACTCAGTTGCCCTGAAGGACGCGAACTGCATTTGCTCGAAGCCGTCGAGCGCATCGACACTGCCATGACACGCATCCGCGACGCTGGCAAGGTGCGTATGCGCGAACGCATTGCCGTACTGGCTGCGCTGAACATGGCATTTGACATAGCCGACCGCGAGGCCAACGCCTTAGCCACCTTGGCAGCGGCACAAACGGCGCAAGAACAAGCCGAAAAAGACAAGGCTGCAGCCGCTGCACTGAGCACATCAAAAGCTACCAGCTGCGCCTTAGAGGTCAGCACAGACGAATTACAGCGCCTGCAACAACTAATACAACGCCTCGACAGCGCGCTTGATGAACCGGGGGTTTGATGAATATCGTGATACTGGACGATTATCAAGATGCTGTCCGCAAACTGCGCTGCGCTACCCGCCTTGACGCCTATAACGCCAAGGTTTACACCAACACCGTCAAAGGGGTAGGGCAATTATCGGTGCGTCTTAAAGATGCTGACGTTATTGTGTTAGTGCGCGAGCGCACACACATCACACGCCAATTAATCGATAAACTACCGCGCCTCAAACTGATTGCGCAAACAGGCAAAGTGGGCAGCCATATTGATATAGCTGCGTGTACCAAACGCGGCATCGCTGTTGCTGAAGGCGCTGGCTCACCGGTGGCTCCAGCAGAGTTGACTTGGGCGCTGATCATGACCGCTATGCGACGCCTGCCGCAATACATCTCCAACCTCAAGCACGGTGCGTGGCAACAATCGGGACTCAAAGCCGTCTCTATGCCGCCCAACTTCAACCTAGGCAGTGTGCTACGCGGCAAGACGTTGGGCATCTGGGGTTATGGCCGTGTTGGCCAAATTGTGGCCGGCTATGGCCGCGCTTTTGGTATGGACGTGCGCATTTGGGGACGCCAAGCATCGCGCGCGCAGGCGCTCAGAGACGGCTTTCAAGTGGCTACAACACGCGAAGATTTTTTCTCGCAAAGCGACATTATTTCGCTGCATCTGCGCTTGCACGAAGACGTGCGCGGCACTATTACACTAGAAGACTTGTCGCGCATGAAAGCCACGTCACTGCTGGTTAATACCTCACGGGCCGAGCTCATTGAGCCCGACGCTTTGATCGCCGCACTCAACCGTGGCCGTCCTGGCATGGCGGCTATCGACGTATTTGAAGCAGAACCTATTTTGCAAGGCCACGCTTTGCTGCGCCTAGAAAATTGTATTTGCACACCGCACATCGGTTATGTCGAACTAGACAATTACGAGTTTTATTTTGGCTCGGCATTTGACAATGTGATTAATTTTATTAACGGTACTCCAACCAATATCGTTAACCCCGAAGCAATGCAGCTGGCTATTCAATTAAAAAAATAATTCAACTTTCAGGTACAAGCCAAACAGACAAGTTTTTGCTCCGCTGGCCACAGCAGCGGCCATGCACAATGCCTTGCTTGTACGCCTGTCGCCATGCCCACATCCACACCATCAGCCCAGCCCCAGCCACCAACCCCAGCACCGCC
>CAIRYF010000041.1 GCA_903882725.1 uncultured Simplicispira sp. | reverse complement strand
GTGCAAGCTGATCGACCAGATTGAAGGCACCGAACAAGCCATGGGCTATGCCTTTGGCCGGGTTTGAGGTATTCTTTAAGTCAAATCGGCCTATAACCCTTATGCAATAAGCGCTAGCAGCTATCAAAAAAGAAGTAAATGCCCCGATTCCATTGCCCTACCGACTTGGCTATTGGCACCGAGATTGAACTGCCTGCCGGTGCTGCGCGCCATGTGCAGGTGCTGCGCTTGCAGCCGGGCGACGCCATTACGCTGTTTGGCGACAGCGCAGGCGGCGAGTGCAGCGCCAACGTCACGCACATGGGCCGCAGCAGCGTGCGCGTGCAGCCCACTGCGTACCACGCCATCGAGCGCGAAGCACCGCGCACCATCCACCTGCTGGCGGGTATCACCGCCAACGAGCGCATGGACTGGCTGGTCGAAAAAGCCACCGAACTGGGCGCAGCCAGCATCACCCCGCTGCTGGCCGAGCGCAGCGTGCTCAAACTCAAAGGCGAGCGCGCGGACAAAAAACTGGCCCACTGGCAGGCCGTGGCCGTGGCGGCGTGCGAGCAGTGCGGGCGCAACCGCGTGCCGCCGGTTCACCCAGCCAGCAACTTGGCCGACTGGTTGGCGGCGCATCCTGCGACAGAGCACCCCGCTACTGCGCGCCTGCTGTTGTCACTGCGCGCTGGCACGCAGCCGCTGCACGCTGCTGCGTCTGCTGCGTTAAGCAGCGGGCCGGTGCTGTTTTTGTCTGGCCCCGAAGGCGGCCTGAGCAGTGCTGAAGAAGACTTGGCGCTGGCGCACGGCTTTGTCCCGGTCACGCTGGGCGCGCGCGTGCTGCGCGCCGAAACCGCGCCGCTGGCCGCGCTGGCGGCTTTGACTTTGGGCTGAGTTGGTTTGAGCACTCATGCCTAACGAGGCTATTCGTAACGCAGCCGCAGCGCCTCAAAAAGCCCATCGTCCGACAGTTCGCCTGCATCAAGACGAAGCAGACGCAACTCCTTCTTTTCCTTGGCCACCACACCGACCATGAAAACCCGACCGTAGTGCATATGCACAGCGCCGGCCTTTTCTTTTTCGTATTGCTGCAAATGTGGCCCTTTGAACTCCACCAGTGCCACGCCATCGCTGGCCTTGCGATTCTTTACCGCCACCAAAAAATCAGGAAAGAAACCGACGCCGCTGGACCAGCGGTACAGCGCCACCGATTCGGGCTGGCGCACCGGATTGCGATGCCACCACTCCACATCGGCGCAGGTGTCCAGCATCTGCACAAAACGCAGCTCTTCAGGTGACAAGTCCGCCGGGAAGATGCCATACACATTGCGCTTGGCCAGCTCCAGCGGGTACTTGGACAGCAGCACTGGGGGCAATGCGTGAGATTGGGTCTTGATCTGGCTGGCACGGCAGCGTTTGTGCGCCTGCCGAATCAGGTGGGGGTTGCGAATCAACACCAGCTCCAGTTGCTGGGTCAAGCCCTCGTCTGATTCAGGCAAGTCAAAACCGCTGGCTTCCAGTGCGTCACGAAAGCGCTGGCGCAGCGCTTGGAGAAACTGGCGGCTGTCCACGTCGGGGTACTCGAAGGCAATCTGGCGGGCCCGCTGCGCGATACCGGCCACCGACATCCGGGCCCAAAAATTTTTGTCGTCTGGCGGGTCAGTGGCCTCAAAGATGTCCACGGTGCGACGGACCAGCTGGGTACGGCCACGGTCGCGGTCGGCCAGCACACCCGTGAAGTCCACAAACGACACCAACTGGGCCTCAAAGTCGTCTGGATTGGTCGGCAAAACTTCCGTGACGAGCAAAGGCAGACCCTGAACCCTCAGCGGGTAGTCGTACTGCTCTTGCGCATCCAGCTTGAACGCTTTGGCCAGCGCTGTCGGCCCGTCATTCGCCCCATGGGCCAATTCGGTCTTGACCAGCTCAGGAAACAAAGCCGGCGTGTGCTGCGCCAGCAGTGCCGTAGGCGGCCCTTGGGTGCTGGTTGTCCCCAGGTCGGAATCTGCCTTGTCAGGCACCATCGCAGCAGTTGGCGCAGCGGGATCGGGCGCGGGGAAAATCGCCGCCGTCTGGCCGAACTTGACAACCTGCACAAAAGAGGAATCTGCCGTGAAGGTGATCACCGTGTCGGGCGTGGCGCTGACGGTGTTTTCTTTCAGCTTATTGATCACGCTGGCCGCGCCCATCAAGCCCTCTTGAGATTGGCGGTTTGCCAAAAACACATAGCCGTAATCCAGCACCTGCGGCGTGCCCGGACGGCGCTGCAACAGCGAATGCACGCGCATGATGCGGCCCACCACCTGGATGCCAAAGTTTGCGTCGCGGGTGCCGCGCAAGGCCGCCAAAGTAAAGGCGCGCGGCGCATCAAAGCCCATGGCAAGCGCCATCTTGAACACCAACACTTCCACCGTCGGGTCTTGGGCCAAAGCCTGCAAGTTGGGGTCTGGCTCTTCAGAGACGTGAACCTTGACCGCAGATGCCGGAAATTTCAGCGTGCCAGTCAGGTAGTCACGCGCCTTCTCCAGCGCCACACCCCCGTTGGGCACCTGCACCAGCATCAGCGGGGTCAGTGCTACGCCGTTCTCCGCCAGCACTTTCTTGATCTCGCGGTGCATGGCCGCGCACTCGGACATGGCAACCTCTTCAAAATCCACCAGCGCGGCATCGTCGTTGTTACTGGTCAAAAACTGTGCGGTCTTGACCCCCAGCTTGAGCAAGCCGGCTTGATAGCCCTCGTGGCGTGTGATGCTGGCCCAATCTGCTGCGTCGCCCAGTTGGTAGCCGGTCTTGTCAGCAAAGTGGGCCACGTCCGTATCGCGTGGGGTCGCGGTCATCATCAGGGCGTAGTCAGGCTCCAGCACTTCGGCAAAGAAGCAATAAGCCTCTTTGGCCTTGACGAAGCCGTGGTGCGCCTCGTCCACCACCACACCCACCCGCAGACCCAAGGCGCGGGCTTGGGCAATGAGGTCGTCCACCGACAGACCCGCATCGCCGGTGGTGCGCGCCAAGCGTGATTCTTTGGTCTTGGTCGCCACCGTCTGCCAAGTGATGACGAACAGCGCCCCAGAGGCCAGCTCGTCCACCGTGCGCTGGTGCTCGATGCTCAGAATCTTCAACTGCGGTGCCTGGCGTTGCAGGCTGGCCGCAGCCTGATCAATCAGCGTGGCATAGGGCGCAAACCAGAACCACACCACATCCTCTAGCGCCGAAAACTGCGCCACGACTTCGGTGGCAATCAGCGTCTTGCCAATGCCCGTCGGAGCTTGGAGCATGACCGCTGCCGACTGCTGGCGCAGCTTGCCCAGTTCTTTCGGGTTGGTCAGCTGGTTGTAGCTATCGCGCAGATTTTGAAAGCGCGCCACGATAGCGGTGATGTGCCGCTCTTGAAATTTCAATGGGTCAATGCGGCTCATGCTTGCTCCCCTCCCAGCTTGCCAAACCTGAAGCCGCGTGTCAGGTCTGCCGGTACTTCACGCAGGTTGTTTTCGTTGACCAAACTCGCCAAAGCGGCAGGAGTCCAGGTGTAGACGATGGCTTGCGGGTGCGCTTGCAGCGCCGCACGCAGTGCCGCTTTCATCTTCGCCGTCGTGGTGGGCAAGTAGATAAGCGCTTGCCCATCCCAGACCGACACCGAAGCCAGCGCGGCCCGCTCGGTCAGCGGGTGGTGGTGCTTCATTTGGATGAACGACCAGACCAAGCCATCGTCCAGCCGCTCTACCAGGCGGTGGGACGGAATGTGCTTGGCACGCGCATAAGCAAAACCGCCGCCCAAGCCTTCCACCGGCTCGCCCTTGGCGGATACGTAGCCCTCGGCAGCGCGGCTCACGCGGGCAGCGCATACATCACGGCACAGGTTTTTGTCCGGCTCGTCTTGCGTGGCTTCGGTGCTGGAGACGAGGATAAAACGGCGCTCGCCGCCGTCTTCCTTATTGAGCTGGAGGATGGCCTGGGCCAGCGTGCCCGACCCGGCGAAGAAATCCAGCACCAAATCGCCGGGCTTGGTGGCCAAACGCAAGATGCGGTCCATCAATTGCAAGGGCTTGGGGGTGGAGAACACATCGTCGTTGCGCTCTTTGGGCAGTATCTCGTTGAGCTGTTTTTTGGCGTCTTGCGTGTGCCCCACGGCATCGTAGGTCCAGAGGGTTTGGGGCACGACACCTTGCTTGACATCGGAAAGGAAGCGCTTCAGGCGCGGCGTGTTGTTGCCCTCCTTGCCCCACCAAATACGGTTATCCATATCCAACTCATCGAACTTCCGCCGCGAGACACGCCAATATGAGCCTGCTGGCGGGCCATCAATGACTCGACCAGTTGGGCAAGTGATAGGGTAGCGGCCTTCACCATAGTAATTACGTGCAGCCAAGTCCCCTGATGTCCATAACCCACGCGGGTCGTTATCGGGGTTTTTGTACGCCTTGTCCTGCTCTGCCGAACGCGGCAGCGGATTGGGCCGCCAGATGTCCCGGTTGGCAGCGTAAACCAACACGTACTCGTGGTCATCCGAGAAGTGAACGGCGGTGTTTTTAGGTGAATAGACCTTTTGCCAGATGACGTTGGCGATGTGGTTGCTCTCGCCAAACACCTTGTTCATCAGCAGCCCCAGATTGAACAACTCGTTGTCGTCAATCGAGACAAAAATGACGCCATCCTTGGCCAGCAAATCCTTGGCCAGCCGCAGCCGCTGGTACATGAACTCCAGCCAGGTCGAATGCCGATAGCGGTTGGTCGAATCAAAAAAACTATCGTTGTAAACGAAGTCTTTGCGCCCGGTGTTGTACGGAGGGTCGATATAAATGAGCTTGACCTCCCCGGCGTGCGTGCTCACCAGATTGCGCAGGGCATCGTAGTTATCGCCCTCGATGATGAGATTGCGCCAAGGCGCAGCACCACAGGACAGCGCGGGGTCTGGCTCCAGACCCACAAAATCGCGGTTCAGTGATTTGTCGGGCGAAATGCCCTTGCGCTCCCAGACCAGACCGTAGGGCGTCTGGCTGTCGCGGCGCTTGAGTTGCGCAATAAGCTCTTCGCGGCTCAGGTGTTCGTATTCTGTGGACATCCGGACGTTTTCCTCTTGTGGCCTCTATTGTCCAAGACAGAAGCGCCCCACCACGCTGCGGGAAAAATGATCAGCGGTACTGGTCTAAGTAGCGTTTTTCAAAGCGCCCTTTGGGCCAGTGGAAAATGCGCAGCGGCGGCGGAGTACTCATAGTGGGTGGCCGTGCTATTTCTCTAGCCGCTCAATGCCCAGCACTTTGAGCACGTGCTTTTCGTACAGGGGCTCCGAGGTGCCGTGCTTCATTTTGTACATAAAGTATTTTTCAAACGCCACCTTGGCCAAGTGGACCCATTTGCCCTTTTTGAACCAATTGACGTTGCGCGGCGGAATTTGCGGCAGCGCCACAAAGGCCGCGCCGGTGTCGCCCATGTCGGCCAGGCAGATGGCGTTCCAAGTGCCTTTGGCGTCGGCAGCTTGGCCGTTGAGCTCGGCGGCAATGTTGTGGACGATGGCAGTGATCATGCTTTCGATCATGTAGCCGGTCTTGGGCGCGCCGGTGGGCACCGGTGTTACTTCGACCGGCGGGATGGCAACGCACACGCCTGCCGAGAAGATGTTGCGAAATTTTTTGCTGCGCTGAAATTCGTCAATCAGCACAAAGCCGCGCGGGTTGCACAGGCCGTCAACCTGGGCCACGGCGTCCACGCCCTTGAAGGCGGGCAGCATCATGCTGAATTTGAACGGCAGCTCGTGCTCTTTCTTCACTAGGCCGTCCTCGCCCAGCTCGGTGACAAACATCTTGCCGGGTTCCACTTTGGTGACTTTGGCGTTGGTGATCCACTTGATGTCGTTGTTGCGCAGGTCGCTTTCCAGCATTCCCTTGGAGTCGCCCACGCCGCCCAGACCCATGTGGCCGATATAGGGCTCGCTGGTGACAAAAGTCATTGGCACTTTGTTGCGCAGTTTGCGCCGCTGCAAGTCTTTGTTCAGGATGAAGGCGAACTCGTAGGCAGGACCAAAGCAAGATGCGCCGGGCATGGCACCGACGATAACGGGGCCGGGGTCTTGCATAAAAGTTTGGTAGCTGGCCCAGGTGCTTTCGGCGTGGTCTACGGTGCAAATGGAGTGCGTATTGCCAGCAGGGCCAGCGCCGGGCACATCGTCAAACGCCAGCTTGGGGCCGGTGGTGATGATCAGGTAGTCGTAATCGACGCGCTGGCCGTCGGCCAGTTCGATGGCATTGGCTTCGGCATCAATGCGATCGACGCGCTGGCCAATAAAGTCAATGCCTTTTCTTTCCAAGTGCGGGCGAATTTCCAGCGTAGTGTCGCCGCGCTCGCGCCAGCCCACCGCCACCCACGGATTGGAGGGCACAAACTGGAAGTAATTCAGCGCATTCACCACCGTGATGCGGTGTGATTTGTCGATTTTTGCGCGCAGCTCGTAGGCTGCTGGCATTCCGCCGGTGCCTGCGCCGAGAATCACGATATGGGCCATGCTTGTCTCCTAGTGGGTGCCAGCTCTAGCCGGCCGGCGGTGGGAAAATGGGGTGATTCAGGGCGCAGCGCTCAGGGCTTGGTTGACCACGTGCAGCGTGCCCTCGTCCAACTGCCCGGCCAG
Source organism: uncultured Simplicispira sp. (assembly GCA_903882725.1). Taxonomy (GTDB): domain Bacteria; phylum Pseudomonadota; class Gammaproteobacteria; order Burkholderiales; family Burkholderiaceae_C; genus Simplicispira. Next base: position 10,785 of record CAIRYF010000041.1, on the reverse strand, counting down.
TTGCGCCAGGCGCAGGCGCTCTAGTAGCAGCTGGCTGCGCGCTTGGGCCAGTGCCAACTCGGCGCTGGCGCTGTCGTTTTGGGCGTTGAGCAAATTCAGTAAAGTGCGGTCGCCCACCTCGTGGCCTAGCTGTGTGGCATCGGCGCGCGCTTGGCTCGCTTGCAGCGCTTGGGTCAGCGCCTCGACGCGCTCGCGGCCTACCGACAGGCCCAGCCACGCGGCGTGAACTTGCTGGGCGACTTGCTCGCGCGTGGCGTCCAGCTGCGCCTCTGCGGCATCCCGCAGGCGCAGCGCTTCTTCTTGTTTGGCGCTGCGCATTCCGCCGGTCAACAGTGGCAGCGTCAGCTGTACGCCAACTTGGGCGCTGGTGCTTTGGTTGCGCGCGCCGCTGCCAAAGTCGCCGCTGCCGCTCAGGCGCTCTTGTCCGGCTTGGGCCACCAAGTCCAGCGTGGCCGAGGCGCGGCGGCTGTGCTTGTCGGCCTCCAGCCGCGCTACTTGCAGCGCCAGTTGGCTTTGCTGGATGCTGGGGTTGTGCGCGGCGGCATCGCTTTGCCAGTCATCCAGCGTGCGCGGCGCGGCGCTGGGGCTGCGCTGCGTGGGCAGATGCACTGCTAAATCGGCATCGCTCAGGCCGGTACTGTCGGCCAGCTGGCGGCGTTTGATGTCCAGCGCACTGCGCGCTGACAGTTGCTCGGCGCGCAAACTGGCCAGGCGCGCGCGTGCCTCGTGGGTGTCGGTGACGGGCAGTTGGCCCAGCGTAAAGCGCTCTTGCACTTCGTCGCTGGTGCGCTGCACGGCGGCCAGTTGCAGGCCGAGCACGCGCAGCGACTCTTGCGCCACGGCGACATCGAAATACTGTTGTGCGGTGCGCAGCATCAGCGCTTGCTGCGCCGCTTGCCACTGCACGTCGGCCAAGTCGGCCGACGCTGTCAGCTGCTGCTGTTGCACGCGCCGCTGTGGGTTGTACAGCGGCTGGCTCGCTTGCAGTGCCCAGCGCGTGGCCGTGCCGCCTTGCACTGAGGTGCTGAAGTTGACGCCGTTGGACTGGCCCATGCCGGGCGCAGAAAACTGCGCTCCGCGCACATCACTGTCGTGTGTGCCGACGCCAGCAGTTGCTGTCAGTGCCACGTTCGGGCGCCACAGTGCGGCGGCTTGGTCGCGGCGCGGTTGGGCGGCGGCGTGCGCGGCGCGGGCCACGGCGTGGCTGCGGTCGAACTGGGCAGCGGCTTGCCAAGCTTGCAGAAAGTCAGTCGCGTGGGCGGTGGTGATGGCAGTGGTCGCGCCGATAGCGCAGACCAAGGCCCGCAGCGCGGGAGACACAGAAGTCGGCAAAGGGCACATGGTGCGGGCGCGATTTAGGCCGATGCCGGTGCCACAGCGGCGGCAGCAGCGGTGAATTCGTCAAACGCAGCCGACATCTTGGCGGCGTACATCAGCGACGGGCCGCCACCCATGTAGACCGCCATGGCCATGGTTTCGGCCATCTCGGCGCGGCTGGCACCCAGCTTGACCAGCGCCTGCGCATGAAAACCGACGCACGGATCGCAGCGTGCGGCCACCGACAGCGCGGCGGCAATCAGCTCTTTGGTCTTGGCATCGAGCGCACCCTCTTTGGTGGCAGCCTGCGCCAGCACGCCAAAGCCGCGCAGGGTTTCAGGAATTTCTTTGCGCAACTGGCCCATTTCGGCAGAGATGTGGCTGATCAAATCGGTGTAAAAAGTCGTCATGGAAGGCTCCAGTTGGTTTAAGGGTAAAAATGGCTATAGCCCAATAATGGCGTGCGCTTACAGCTATTATTAAAGGAGTAATTAGCTGCCTGTTGGCGCGTGCAGCGCATCCAAGCGGTGGCGGTAAGCGGCGTAATACAGCGTCGGAATCACCACCAGCGTCAGCACGGTGGAGACGGCAATGCCAAAGATCAGCGAGATGGCCAACCCGTTAAAAATCGGGTCGTCCAAGATGAAGAAGGCACCGAGCATGGCGGCCAGCCCGGTCAACACAATCGGCTGCGCCCGCGTGATGGCCGACTGCACGATGGCGCGCTCAAACGCCACACCGGCGCGCACTTGCAGGTTGATAAAGTCCACCAGCAAAATCGAGTTGCGCACGATGATGCCGGCCAGCGCAATCATGCCAATCATGCTGGTCGCCGTGTACTGCGAACCCAGCAGCGCGTGCCCCGGCATGACGCCAATAATCGTCAACGGAATCGGCGCCATGATGATCAGCGGTGTCAGGTACGAGCCAAAGTGCGCCACCACCAGCAGGTAAATCAAAATCAAACCGACGCCATAGGCCGCGCCCATGTCGCGGAAGGTCTCGTAGGTAATTTGCCACTCGCCATCCCACTTCAGCGCGTAGCCGCGCCACGCATCGCTGGGTTGGTGGATGAAGTATTCGGCCAGCGCGCCACCGTCGGGCATGGCCAGTTGGGCGATGTCACCGCGCATATTGAACACTCCGTACAGCGGGCTATCGACCTTGCCAGCCATGTCGGCGACAACGTAGTTCACCGCCAGCAGGTCTTTGTGGTAAATCGGCTGCTCGCGCAGCGTGTCACTCACCGTCACCAGCTCGCGGATCGGCACCAGCGCGCCGCTGGCGCTGCGCACTGTCAGTTGCAGCAGCGCATTCATGTCGCCGTGCTGGCCGGGCGGCAGTTGCAGCACGGCGGCGGCGGGGTATTTGCCTTGGTCGTGCAGATAGGTGGCTGCTTCGCCCGCCAAACCAGCGCGCAAGGTGCTGACGATGGCTTGCTGGGGCACACCCAGCAGGGCGGCTTTGCGCCGGTCAATCAATAGCAGCGTGCGCGGCGCGTCAACGATGGTGCTGTCATCCATATCGACCACACCCGCCGTTTTGGCAAACACCGCGCGCACCGCCTTGGCCACTTGCTGGCGGCCTTGGGCCTCGGGGCCATAGACCTCGGCGACGATGGGGGCCAGCACCGGCGGGCCGGGCGGCACTTCAACCACTTTCACATTGGCACCAAAACGCTGGCCAATCGCTTGCAGCGCTGGGCGCACACGCGTAGCAATGGCGTGGCTTTGGTCTTTACGGTGGTGTTTATCGACCAAGTTGACTTGGATGTCGCCGACCTCGCCGCCAGCGCGCAGGTCGTACTGGCGCACCAAACCGTTGAAGTTGATGGGCGCAGCGGTGCCAGCGTAGGCTTGGTAATCGGTCACTTCGGGCACCGTCGCCAAATACGCGCCCAAGGCGTGCAGCGCGGCGGCGGTGTGCTCGACCGGCGTGCCAGCGGGCATATCGACTACCACTTGGAATTCAGACTTGTTGTCAAACGGCAGCATTTTCAGCAGCACCAGCCCGGCCATTGGCAGCGCCACCGACAGCGCAATCAGCCCAGCAATGCCAAGGCCCAGCAAACCCCGGTTGCGCCCGCCGCGCTTTTCGTCCAGCAGCGGGTGAAAAATGCGCTCAAACAGCGGCGTGATTTTGCCGGCCATGCCATGTGGGTGCGCTGCGTTGTGGGCAGCTTGGGCGATGGTGACCGGCTTCATCCACAAGCGCGCCAGCCACGGCGTGACGACAAAGGCAATCGCCAACGAGATCAACATCCCCATGCTGGCGTTGATTGGAATCGGTGCCATGTACGGCCCCATCAGGCCAGAGACAAAGGCCATCGGCAGCAGCGCGGCAATCACGGTGAGCGTCGCCAAAATGGTCGGCCCGCCAACCTCATCGACCGCGCCGGGAATAATTTGCGCCAGTGGCTTGCCGGGGTACAGCTGCTGATGGCGGTGGATGTTTTCGACCACCACAATCGCATCGTCCACCAAGATGCCGATGGAGAAAATCAGCGCAAACAGCGACACGCGGTTGAGCGTAAACCCCCACGCCCACGAGGCAAACAGCGTTGCCGCCAGCGTTAGCACCACCGCCAGGCCGACGATGGCCGCTTCGCGCCGCCCCAGCGCCATAAACACCAGCGCCACCACCGAGGCGGTGGCAAACAACAGCTTTTGAATCAGTTTTTGCGCCTTGTCGTTGGCGGTAGTGCCGTAGTTGCGTGTCTCGCTGACCTGCACTGCGTCGGGGATGACGGTGTTGTGCAGTTGCGCCACCCGCGCCATCACCGCATTGGCGACGTCAATGGCGTTTTCGCCCGGCTTTTTGGTGATGGCGATGGTGACGGCGGGATACTCCGCTGCCGCTTCACCAGCGGTGCCGTGCCAAACGTAACGCGCCGCCGGTGGCGCGCCATCGCGCACGCTGGCCACGTCGTTTAAAAACACCGGCTTGCCAGCGCGCACGCCGACCACCAGCTCGGCCACTTCGCTGGCGTTGGCCAGAAACGGTCCGGCTTCAATCGCCACGCTGCGGTTGCCGCCCAACAGCTCGCCCACCGGCAGGCCGCTGTTGGCCGATTGCAGCGCGCGGCGCAGGTCGTCCACCGTCACGCCGGCGCTGGCCATGCGGGCGGCGTCCATTTCGACCATGACGGCGCGACCGGGGCCGCCAATGGTGTGCACGGTGCGGGTGCCGTGTACGCGCTTCAAATCGGCCTCGATGCTGTGCGCCACGCGCTCCAAATCGAACGGGCCGGTCTGCAAGTTTTTGCTGTGCAGCGTCAGCGAAACAATCGGCACATCGTCAATGCCCTTGGGCTTGACCAGCGGCGGCTGCACGCCCAGCCCTTGCGGCAGCCAATCGGCATTCGACTGCACCGCGTCGTACAGCCGCACCAGCGCTTCGGTGCGCGGCACGCCGACTTTGAACTGCACCGTCAGCACGGCCATGCCGGGGCGCGACAGCGACATCACGTGCTCAGTGCCGGTAATTTGCGACAGCACCTGCTCGGCCGGAATGGCGACCATTTGCTCGACATCGCGCGCGCTGGCACCGGGAAAAGCAATCAGCACGTTGGCCATCGTCACGTTGATTTGCGGCTCTTCTTCGCGCGGCGTCACCAGCACTGCAAAAGCGCCCAGCAGCAGCGCCAGCAGCGCCAGCAGCGGGGTGATTTGCGCGCTTTGGAAAAAGGCGGCAATGCGCCCAGAGACACCCATTTGGCCCACAGCGGGGGCGTTATTTGCTTGCTTCATCACGCGGCCTTCATGGTTTCACGGTTCACTGCGACTTGGCGCGCATGGTCGCTTGCGGATCGACCACTACCGACTCGCCCGGCGCTACGCCAGTCAGCAGCTCGACTTGGCCGCCCTCGATGCGGCCCAAGCGCACTTGGCGCAGCAGCGGCCGGCCAGCCTCGCCTTGCACATAAACGCCGGTCATCTCGGCGCGGCGCACGATGGCGCTCAGGGGCACCGAGATGCGCTGGCTGGCGGCAGCGGCGCTTTGGCTGGCAATGGGCAACCAGACACGGGCAAACATTCCGGGCGCGACGCCGTCCAAACCCTTGGCCAAATCGGCGCGCACTTGCACGGTGTGCGTGGCGGCGTCGATGGTGGGCAACACCTGCACCCGCGTGGCAGCGGGCCATTGCTGCGCGGCGCTCAGGCCGGGCAGTTCAATGCGCACCGCCTCATTGGGCGCGCCTTGCGCTGCGCCCAGCAGCGACTGCGGCAGCGCCGCTGTTACGCGCAGGGCGCTGGGGTCGTACAGCGTGACCAGCGCCCGCCCCGGCATGGCCATGTCGCCCAGCTGCACCGGCACGTCCGACACCACACCGGCATACGGCGCGCGCACTGTGTGCAAGCCAGTTTGCGTGCGTGCGGCACCGGCCTGCGCCACCTGCGCTGCCACTTGGGCGCGCGTGGCTTTGAACTGCGCTTGGGCTTGCTCCAGCGCGGCTTGGCTGATGTATTGCTTCTCGCGCAGCTTTTGCTGGCGGGTGTATTCGCGCGTTGCCACGTCCAGTGACGCCTGCGCCGCTTGGACTTGCGCATCGCTGGCGGCGGCGTTTTGGTCGGCACTGCGTGCGTCAATGCGCAGCAGCAACTGACCTGCCTGCACGCGGTCGCCGACTTTGACCGCCAATTCGAGCACCGCGCCGGGCACCTGTGCGGCCAGGGTGGTTTGGCGCACCGCCTCGACCACACCGTCAAAACCGCTGCGCCCCTGCACCGCGCTGACCTGCGCAGGTACAGCGGCAGAGTCGGGTCCCGCCACAGCAGCCAGCGGCAACAGCAAGGCTGTAGCCAGTGTCAAAGAGTGAAATTTGAACATTCAGAGGGTCTCTTTCGGAGTCGGTTCAGGCAGCGGTGATGGGCTGGTCAAAAAAGGTTGGCTGATATATTATTTGCGCAAATAGTTAAATAGTCAATTAGTTGATTTATACCCCAAACACCCTCTCGTTAGTCCCCGCATGAACCCTCATTCCGCTCCTGTCACCTGCACGCCCATGCACCAGTTGTCTGACGCCGCGCTAGAGAATGTGGCGGCGTACTTTCGCGCCTTGGGTGAACCCAAGCGGCTAGAAATTTTGCAGTGGCTGGACAAACGCAGCTACAACGTCGGCGATTTGGCGCAGCGCTGCGGTTGCAGCGCTGCCAACATCTCGCGCCATTTAGCGCTACTGACACGCTACGGCCTGGTGCAGCGCCAAATGCGCGGCCACTGCGCTTACTACCAACTGGCCGACCCAGCGCTGGACACGCTGTGCGAGCACGTTTACCAGCACTTGGCGCGCAGTGGCCCGGCGGCATTGCCTTAGCCAAAATTTGCTGTAGGCAGGTGCGCCCGGCGTATGCTGTCAGAGGTGGTTATCATGGCGTTGCGCTGTAATAATTTGTTTTCCTTTCAACTGCCAAGGAGTGTTAATGTTTCCTGAGTACCGCGACCAAATCGCCCAGCTTCGTGCCAACGACCGTCATTTCACCCGCTTGTTTGACAAGCACAATGAACTTGATCACGCGATCAAAAATTTGGAAGACAAGCATTCGCCTGTTTACCAAACCGAGATTGAAACGCTGAAAAAAGAAAAACTCGTCATCAAGGGCGAGATTTATGAGATCTTGAAAAAAGCAGCTGCTACCGCTTAAAAAACGGGGTTGCTGACACCGGGCACCGCAAGGTGCCCTTTTTTATGGGCGCATTGGCGCGCAAATTGCTGGTGGCTAGCCATGCCCGGCCAGCGTGCGCCGGTACTGCATGGCCTCGGCGACATGGGCAATGTCGGTCTGTTCGCTGGCGGCCAAGTCGGCAATGGTGCGCGCGACTTTCAAGGTGCGGTGCGTGGCGCGCGCCGACCAGCCCAGCCGCACCGATGCCGTCTGCAAAAACTGCAGCGCTGCGGGTGCCAGCAGCACATGGGTGTCGATGGCTTGGCCGTGCAGTGCTTGGTTGGCGCAGTTTTGCCGTGCCATGGCCCGCGCTCGCGCTTGCACCACGCGCTGGCGAATACTGGCGCTGGACTCGCCCGGCGGTGCGCCCAGTAGCTCGTTGGCCGGCAGGGCAGGCACTTCAACGTGCAGGTCGATGCGGTCCAGCAGCGGCCCACTGAGCTTGGATTGGTAGCGCGCCACCTGCTCGGGCGAGCAGCGGCAGGGGCGTTGGGTGGCACCCAAATAGCCGCAGGGGCAGGGATTCATGGCGGCAATCATCTGAAAGCGCGCCGGAAACTCCGCCCGCCGCGCCGCGCGCGAGATGGTGATGTAGCCGGTCTCTAGTGGCTCGCGCAGCGCTTCTAACGCGGCGCGGGGAAACTCGGGCAGCTCGTCCAAAAACAACACCCCGTGGTGCGCCAGCGAGAATTCTCCTGGGCGCGGTGGTGAGCCGCCACCCACCAGCGCCACCGCACTGGCGGTGTGGTGCGGACTGCAAGTTGGGCGTTGCGCCCACCTCGCTAGCGCAAAGTGCCCGGTCACGCTGGCGATGGCGGCGCTTTGCAGTGCTTCGTCCACCGTCATGGCTGGCAGCACGCCAGCAAAGCGCTGTGCCAGCATCGATTTGCCCGAGCCGGGCGGCCCCATCAGCAGCAGGCTGTGGTTGCCAGCGGCGGCAATTTCCAGCGCCCGCTTGGCACCGGCCTGGCCTTTAACGTCGGCCAAGTCGGCGTAATGCGTACTGGCTGGCAGCGGCACATTGGCCATGCGCGCCCAGCCGGGATTGTCCTGCGTGGTGTCTTCATTGCCCAGCGGCGCAAATTGACGCACTACGTCGAGTAAATGCTGCGCTCGGTACACCTGCGCGTCAGGCACCAAGGCCGCTTCTTCAGCGCTGCCCGGCGGCAGCACCAAGGGCACGTGGATGCCACTGGTGCGCAGCGCCAAGCTGGTCGCCAGTGCGCCGCGCACCGGGCGCAGCTCGCCCGACAGCGACAACTCACCGGCAAATTCGTAATCGGCCAGCCGTGCGCCGTCAATTTGCCCGCTGGCGGCCAAGATGCCCAGCGCAATCGGCAGGTCAAAGCGGCCCGAGTCTTTGGGCAAATCGGCCGGTGCCAAGTTGACGGTGATGCGCTTGTTGTATGGAAACTCCAGCCCGGCGTTTTGCAGCGCCGAGCGCACCCGCTCGCGCGCTTCTTTGACTTCGACATCGGCCAGCCCGACCAGCGTGAAGCTGGGCAGGCCATTGGCCAAATGCACCTCGACAGTGACCGGCAGGGCTTCTAGCCCCAGCAGGGCACGGCTTTGCACTAAAGCAAGACTCATGAATTGATTTCTCCCCAGACAAGTGCGGGTGGGCGTGGCAGTATGGTGGTGCGCACCAATATGGTGCGTCGCCCGCCAAAGCCAGAGCTTGCACTGTACGGGTGATTGGGCAGCGCCGCAGGTGTTTTTTGTCGTGCTGATCGTGCTGTGTAGACCTGGCACGGTCTGTGCATAAAGCAAGGTGTTGCAACCCAAGAGGCACCTGCCATGAAACTGATCTCCGCCATCATCAAACCCTTCAAGCTCGACGCGGTTCGGCACGCGCTGTCAGACGTCGGCGTGCAAGGCATGACTGTGACCGAAGTAACCGGCTTTGGCCGACAAAAGGGCCACACCGAGTTGTACCGAGGTGCCGAATACGTGGTTGATTTTTTGCCTAAACTGAAGGTGGAAATTGCCCTAGACGACGCACTGGTGGAACGCGCCATCGAGGCCATCACCGACGCTGCCCGCACCGGAAAAATTGGCGACGGCAAGATTTTTATTGTGGATATCGAGCAAGTCGTGCGTATCCGCACCGGCGACAGCGGCCCGCAGGCGCTGTGAGCGCAGCCCGTGCTGCCAGTTCACCCTCCTTCCACACACGTACACACCTACATGAGATCTTTGTCATGAAAAAACCACGACCTTCTTTGTGCGCGCTGGGCGCTTTGGGTGCGGGCCTGTGGGCCACGGCCTCGACCGCGCTGGCCCAAGAGGCTGCGGCGGCATCGCAGCCCAACACCCTGATTACCCTGAGCGCTGGCGATACCGCTTGGATGCTGACCTCCACGCTGCTGGTGGTGTTGATGATTGTCCCTGGACTGGCACTGTTTTACGGTGGCTTGGCGCGCAGCAAAAATATGCTGTCGGTGCTGATGCAGGTGTTTGTGATTTTTGCGCTGATCGCCGTGCTGTGGGCGCTGTACGGCTACAGCTTGGCGTTTTCTGGCGAAGGACGATTTTTGGGCGATTTCAGCCGGGCCTTCTTGCTGGGCATTGCGCCGGACACACTCGGGGCGCTGATGCCGACAGTGCCGGAATACGTGTTTGTCGCCTTCCAATCTACCTTTGCGGCGATTGCGGTGGCGCTGATTGTTGGCTCGTTTGCCGAGCGCATGAAATTTGCTGCTGTGCTGGTGTTTGCTGTGCTGTGGTTCACCTTTGGCTACCTGCCGATGGCGCACATGGTGTGGGGCGGCGGTCTGCTGGCGCAGCATGGCGCGCTGGACTTTGCCGGTGGTACGGTGGTGCATATCAACGCCGGTATCGCCGGGCTGGTTGGCGCTTATCTGGTCGGCCCGCGCATTGGCTACGGCAAAGAGGCCATGACGCCGCACAGCCTGACGTTGACCATGGTTGGTGCCTCGCTGTTGTGGGTCGGCTGGTTTGGCTTTAATGCGGGCTCTGCGGGTGCCGCCAACGGTGTGGCTGGCTTGGCATTTATCAACACCCTGCTGGCCACCGGTGCCGCCACGCTGTCGTGGTTAGCGGGCGAGGCGCTGCACAAGGGCAGGGGCAAAGCGTCGATGCTGGGCGCTGTTTCAGGCGCTGTGGCTGGTTTGGTGGCAGTGACGCCAGCGGCGGGCTTTGTCGGCCCGATGGGTGCCATCGTCATCGGCTTGATTGCTGGGCCGGTGTGTCTGTGGGGTGTTGGTGGCCTGAAAAAACTGCTTGGTGCGGACGATGCGTTTGATGTCTTTGGTGTGCATGGGGTGGGCGGCATCGTCGGCGCGCTGCTGACTGGCGTGTTCGCTGCCCCTGCTTTGGGCGGCACCGGCGGCATCACCCCCGACAGCTTTGCCATGGGTGCGCAGGTGTGGGTTCAGGCACAAAGCGTGCTGCTGACCATGGTGTGGTCGGCGCTGGTATCGTTCATCTCCTACAAACTGGCCGACAAGCTGGTCGGACTGCGGGTGCTATCAGACGACGAGCGCCAAGGTTTGGACGTCACCACGCATGGCGAAACGGCCTATCACCGCTGAACGTTAAAGCACTTCGCCACAATTTTGCCAATCTGTGCCAAAATGGCTGCTCTACCTTGATAGACAAGCGCTACAAGCTATTTTTTTGATAGTGAGCAGCTCCAGTTTTGACAAGAGCCTTCGGGCTCTTTTTTTTTGCCTGCATACTTTGCCACATAGGCAGTGTCAGCCACCCACCCCCGCGCCAGGGCACACAGTAAAAGTAAAGCGCCAAAATCTGAAAAAATCACCAAGTGCGCGGGAAGCCT